>JAFNZX010000341.1 GCA_017382615.1 Clostridia bacterium
AATCAAGCCCGGCACTTCTGCGCCCATTGAAATGAAAACCTACAACTCCTGCTATGAACCCGAAAGAATCGACGCTTCTCTGCTCACCTTTGACAACTACGATAAGTCTATCGTAGAGATCAAGGACGGAAAGGTGTACGGCAAGCAGGTGGGATATACCTACGTGGATGCACACCTCGGCAGCCTTTGCGGCACGGTACTTGTATACGTGGACGCCCCCGATACCTGTTATGATACCCTAACGCGCACGGTCGCCTCGTTTGAGCCTATGCTGCAAACATACGTCATTTCCCTGTCCGAGGGCGTTGCCAAGCAGCTGCGCGGACTGGCTACCTGGTCGGACGGCAAGTGGTATGAGGTAAGCGAGCCCGAACAGGGCGTAAGTTACGAAAACCACAATCCAGAGTTGATTGAGGTCAACGAGCGAGGCATCTGCAAGGCGGTAGGCAGCACGGGAACTGCCCGCGTCACGCTGCGTGCCGGAGATAAGACGTTTGATGTCAGTATTGTGATCACCGAATAAAGCAAGAGCGACCTGCTTGCAGGTCGCTCTTGCTTTTCATTGATATCATCTAAGTCCGTTTGAAAAGACCCAAGAATAAAACATCTCTTTTGGAGGCTTTGTGTACTCGTAGTCGAGAAGCGTTGGTGTGTTCTCTATCAGATAGATAGCTTGGGTCAGGACCTCCTGGGAAGACTTACCCGCAACATCAATTTCCACTTCGTTAACAAGAGGCTTCCGACTGATATTCCTCTCGTTCATCTTTTTTTGCAGTTCAAAATCCACAAGTCCGTTATTGGGGCGTTTTTTCATCTGCTCCCGAATTTGAGGTAAATCACTGCTAATCAGTTTGATTGTGATGAAATCGGTTCCTTTGAAAACAATCGGAATATCTGCCGTTCTTAAATCGTCAATATCAGACGCAATGACGTTCTTGTAGCCAAGCCTATGAAAACACATCAGCATTGCTACTTGATTTTCCCAACAAGTCAGTTCTTCAAGTTCCCCGGTCATCGGCTCGGTGCCATCCCGCGATATAAACTCAGGTACCATGTACTGCTCTACGCACGTTGTTTTATAGTGTTCAAGCAAACCGTTAGCCAAAGTTGTTTTTCCTATCCCGCTTGCTCCTGTAATAAAAATAAAATCTTTCATTTTCTCTGTAAAAATATTTATATTTCGTAGGGGCGACCTGCGGTCGCCCCTACGAATAATACTCAAAAATGACGTTGCTTTTCTTAATTTTGCAACTCCGGTATGTCCGTAAACGTAACTACCGGTGAGGTATAGGAATCGGATTCAAACACCACGATCTCATTATCGCCCTGCTTGAGCAGGGGGGCGGGCACGTAAAGGGTCTTTTGAGGGCCTGCTGGGTTGAAATATCTGCCGATATTGAAGCCGTTGACCGTGACAAAGCCCTTGGTAAAGCCGTCAAGGCGGATAAAGGTATCCTTGGGCTGCTCATCCAGATGCAGATTACCGCGCAGGAAGGCGGGTTTTTCATAGCCGCTTTCGGGCGCAAATGACAGCTTTGTAAGATCATCCATAGTCAAAGGATACATCTCCCAGCCGTAGTGATAGCGTTGTCCGAGTCTCACGCCGCCCAGTATGCCCTTTTTATCAAGCAGCTTGACGCCGTAATTGACTCTGCCCATGTTCTCGACCAGAATATCCACCGTAGCGGACTCGCCAAAGCCCAGCGTAAGCGTGACCTCGTCGTCACGGCGGTCGCGTTCCTTGATGCCCACAAGCTTGCCGTTGACAAAAATGATGGCGCGGTCGTGCAGCTCGCCAAAGCAAAGCGGCAGCGGCTCGATAGGCCCCTGGATGGTGGTGCGGTACAGAATATAACCGAAATCCTGCCCGATCTGCTCCATGGTTTTGGGGAATGCAGCCTTGACGGGCGCGGAAAGCACGTCAAGATTTGCAAACAGATCTGCCTGCTCGGTCAGAGTCAGCGTGCCGTAGGCGGCTTTTTCGCTGTTCTTGACCGCGATATCGGGCGCACTCTTGCCTGTTCTGCGCGCGATCAGCTCCTTGACCGCTTCGTACAGCGGCGTGGTATCGCCCGCCTCGGTCAAAAGGGCGCGATAATCATAGCTGGTGATGGTAGGCAGATATTGATCTGTATAATTTGCTCCGTTCCAAAAGGCGAAATTGGTGCCGCCGTGGAACATATAGAGATTAAAGGACGCGCCGAAATCAAAGAACTTTTCAATCTCCTTGATAATATCGTCAATCGGGCGCAGC
>JAFNZX010000342.1 GCA_017382615.1 Clostridia bacterium
CAAGGAGCAGGCAACTGCCGCGCAGGTTTTGTCCGCGCTGATCGATGCCGAGATCGGGCTGCCCGCGGGGCAAATTTACTTGTCCGCAGCGCCCGAGGATGATGCATCTTACCTCTCCCCAGACCTCGTGGCGGCACTGTACGGAGAGGGAGAGCTGCCATGGCAGCTCTCCCTCTTGGAAGATTACGGGCTCTTTTTAAGCACGGCACAGCATCCTTGCGAGTTTGCGGTGTTTCGTTGCTACGCACGCAGCGACACCGACGACGTTGCCGCCATGTGCCTGGCTCGGTTGGATACCTTGCGCATCCATTACAAGAACACGCAGTATGCGTCCTATACCCAAAACGCACGGGTTGTCGTGATCGGCAAATACGTCCTTTTGCTGATCAGCTCGGACACCGAGCACGCATTGCGTGCCGCAAAAGGAGAAATTTGACGCTTTTGCAAGGTAGGGCGGGGTAGCGAAGCGGCACGAGCGCAATGAATGACATGCCTGTGGCATGTCAGAACGCGAATGTGACCGAGCCGCAGTGAGACCTTGCTCCCGCCCATCTGCATTTTCTTGTTTCGCGGCGGCAGCAAGCCACCGCCCTACCGCATTTTTCTTGTTTCGCGGCGGCAGCAAGCCACCGCCCTACCGCATTTTTCTTGTTTCGCAGCGGCAGCAAGCCACCGCCCTACCGCATTTTTTTGTTTCGCGGCGGCAGCAAGCCACCGCCCTACCATCGCAGGTTAACGCGTAAACAGCGTGATCACGTAATAGATTACGCCCCACACAGCGCCGCTGACAATGCCGTACAGCAGCACCGGCCCTGCAACCGTAAAGATCTTTGCGCCAACTCCCAGGATCAGCCCCTCGGATTTTGCATCCAGCGCAGGGGACGCCACGGCGTTGGCAAAGCCCGTAATGGGTACCAGCGTGCCTGCTCCCGCGCGCTTGGCAATATTATCAAACACGCCAAGTCCCGTGAGCAATACGGCAAGAGCAACGAGCGTCACGGAAACAAGCGTTGCGCTGCTCTGCTGCTCTATGCCGCATACCTCACCGTATACCCACAAAAGCAGCTGGGCAAAGGCGCAAATGCCGCCGCCCACGCAAAACGCCCACACGCAATCCTTTGCCACGGGTGAGCGCGGCGCACGTGCACGCACGTATTTTTGGTATTGCTTTTTATCCATGTTCATAACGTTCATTCCTCTCTGTCTGCCCATCAGTCAACAGAAGGGCAGACAAACGTGATACGCTGACAGTATGTGAAAAAGCCTCCCGCGTTATACGGAAGGCTTTTTGCCAATTACAGGTAAGCTTGCATTCTCTTGACGTTTTCCTGCTCAAACTCGATCATATCGCGGCAAAGACGCAGCGATTTTTCGTTGACTTGGCAGTTTTCGTGCTCGCGCAGCAGCTTGACAGAGTCGGTAATGTTCATATTGCTGCCCTCAATTACCAGCTCTGCAATATGCGAGGTATCCGAATCCATTAACGTGTTGACGCCAATGCCTACCTTAGTGGTCATTTTCTGCCAAAGGCTTGCCCCCTGTGCCTCTTTCCCCTGCTGGCACAAATACTCCTCGGCTCTCTTGGCATACCCCTCATATCCGTCCAGCTGTGCGGTCAGATCACGGCGCAAGCCGCTGTCTGCCACCTTGGGCAGCAGCGCAAGCAGCGCCTCGCTCCCCATTTTTGCGTTTTGATAAATGCCCTCAAGCAGCGTAGCGGTCGTGCCCGTCTGCGCGCTTTGACTTGTCGTGCTTTGCATATCGCCCTCCGAAAAAACATATTTCGCAATCAGTATGCCGCAAAAAACGTATTTTATGCAAAAAGACCCGCAAATCGCTTGCTTTTATGCAAACAAAATGATATAATGAATCAAGTTTCAAACGGAGGTGCAATCCATGGCAACGTTTTTATGTAAAACAAAGGGCAACGCAGACCCCAAGGGCAAGCCGAGAGTATATTTTTGCTGCCATCCCGAGGATTTTGCGCGCTATTTTGACAAGCTGTGCGAAGACGTTTTCAAGACGCACGACTGCGCGATCTACTATACCGCGGACATGACCGAAGCCTTCGACGAGCGCGATATGGACACCGACCTCGGGCAAATGAACCTGTTCGTCGTTCCCGTGACCTTCAGGCTTCTTTCGCAGCCCAACCGCGCCATGGACGTGGACCTTGCCTACGCAAAGGGGCAAAACATTGCCATCCTTCCCTTTATGATGGAGAGCGGCATTGACGCATTCTACTCCACGCCCGAAAAGTTTGGGCAAAGACAGTATATTAACCCCTACAGCACCGACACCACAGAGATCAGCTACGCGGACAAGCTCAAAAAGTACCTCGAGGCGGTGCTGATCAGCGACGAAACGGCGCAGCGCGTGCGCGACGCCTTTGACGCGTATATCTTTTTAAGCTACCGAAAAAAGGACCGCCGCTACGCAAATCAGCTCATGCGACTCATCCACAAGAACCCCGAATACCGCGATATCGCCATCTGGTACGATGAATTTCTCACCCCGGGTGAGAGCTTCAAGCAAAATATCGACAAGGCGATGCAGCAAAGTAAGCTGTTTACCCTGCTGGTCACGCCAAATCTGCTGGAATACGTGGACGGCAAGCCCAACTTCGTCATGGGCGTGGAGTACCCTGCCGCCAAAAGCGCGGGCATGGGCGTGCTCCCTGCCGAAATGGTGGAGACCGACAAAGCCGAGTTGCGCGAGAAATACGCGGACATTCCCGATTGCGTCACGGCGCAGGACGAGCCCGCATTGCGTCAGCGTCTGCTGGACGCGCTTGACAAGATCGCCAAATCCGAAAACAACAACGACCCCGAGCACAACTTCCTGATCGGTCTTGCCTACCTTGACGGCATCGACGTCGAGGTCGACCGCGACCGCGCACTGGAACTGATTACATCCGCTGCCGAGGCAGACTTGCCCGAGGCGATGGAGAAGCTCAAGGATATGTATAAGGATGGTATCGGCGTCCAACTGAACTACAAAAAAGCCGTTTACTGGGCGGAAAAATTGGTTGCGTGCTATGAAAATCTCTACGGTGAAGCGCACGAGACTACCATGCTTGCAATCAACTTCCTTTCTCTGCTGTACAGTAGTGCGGGCGATTACCAAAAGGAAAAATCCGCTGCGCAAAGAGCATATGACCTGCTATGTAAAACGTTTGGTGAAGAACACATCTACACGCTCAACGCCCTTAGCAATATCGCAACGGCATATCAACATCTGGGTGACTTTCCCCAATCCCTGGAAATCTGCCAAAGGGTATATACCCTTAAATGCAAAGCAGTGGGAGCGGAGCACCAAAGCACGCTAACCTCCTTGAACAATTTAGCCATTGCCTACGGAAACGCAGGCGATTATCAAAAGGCACGGCAAATGGCAGAGCAAGCGTACCGCCTGCAATGCAAGCTACTGGGTGAAGAGCATCCCTCTGCCCTTCTCGCACTCAATAACACAGCCGCATTTTACGGCAGCCTCGGTGATTATCAAAAGGAATTGGAGCTGCACCAAAAAGCATTCTATTCCCGATGCAAGGTGCTGGGGCAAGAGCATCCCGACGCGCTGAGTTCACTGACCGATATCGGTGCTACGTATAACGCCTTGGGAGAGTATGCGCAAGCAATCACGGCATTGGAGCGTTCCTATCATTTACACCAAAAGGTGCTGGGGGAGGAACATCCCCAAACCTTGCAGGCACTCTCCGCGCTCATCCTCTCATTTTACAAGCAGGGCGACCACCAAAACGCCATTACGTTTGGCAAAAAAGCCTATAGTGCACAATGCAAGCAGCTGGGAGCGGAGCATCCGGAAACATTGATTACGCAAAATAACCTGGCACTCTCCTATCAAGGCGCAGGAAATCACGCACAAGCCCTGAAAATGAACGAGCAGATCTATCATGCCCGATGCCGCGTTTACGGCAAGGAGCATCACCTGACGCTGATCTCCTTGAACAACGTTGCAATGTCGTACCAATACTTGGGACAGTTTGATAAGGCATTGCAGATCGGTGAGCAGCTGTATGCTCTTCGCTGCAAGGTTTCGGGCGAAGAGCATCCCTTGACGCTGCTTGCGCTCAATAACCTTGCGCTGACCTATCAAAGCTTGGGCAATCATCAAAAATCACTGGAATTGTTCAAAAAAGCATACCACACGCAATGCCGCGTGCTGGGCAAGGAGCATCCCGATACGCTGCTGACCCTGAGCAATTCCGCCGTTTCCTACAGAGAGCTCGGTGATCACCAAAAAGAAACCGAGGTACAAAAAGAGGTTTTCACGTCCCGATGCAAGGTGCTTGGCGCAGAGCATCCCGATACCCTGTTTACGCAAAACGACCTTGGCGTGGCGTATAACAGCATCGGAGATTACGCAAACGCCGTCCGCGTGCTCAAGCAAGCTTACGAGCTACGTAAAAAGGTGCTGGGTGCGGATCACCCCCACACGCAGCACACGCTCAAAAATCTGCTTACCGTGCAAGCCAACGAAAAGCAAGCCCGGCTCAACCGTGGCTGTCTGAGTTTTTTGCTTGGTATATTCGGGCAATAAACGCAGAAACACAGTACGCCCGTCCATAAAAACCCAACCGCCGCCCGGCTTTACCTTGCCGGGCGGCGGTTATTTGGGATATTCGAATTTTTGCCGTAACTATCAGGTATCAAATCTTACACTGGCAACTCTGCGGTCCTTCAGGATATCCTCTAACGTCAAATCCTTGAAATTTGACAGGTTGTGGTGCATTTTTCCAAGGTCGTTACGGGCATTTGCGTGCACGTAGCCGATGCTGCGCATATACGCGTTCCATCTGCGATGCTCCAGATCGTCCAGCTTTTTCAGCTGTGCCTCACTTCTCTGCTCTATGGGCAGATGCGCACCGTTGACCTGCAGCTTGGCACGCGCTCTGTTATGCAACGCGGACGCGGTGGAGGAATTGTAATTATACTCGTGCGCATAAAAATTCTGCTCGGTGTCCCCGTATGCCAGATGAATTGCAAGCGCATCTTTTTCCAGTGCGCTGTGCAGAATCACATTTTCGCTGTACGACGCCTTCAGACCGCCAATGGTGCGAATGTTGTAGGGCTGCCCCTTGTAGTTGGTCAGATCCTGCAGGCACTCTGCAAGCTGATCATTATACACCACGGCATAAATCGTGGGGTGGATGTGCAGCCGCTCAAACATGATACGTAAGGATACGGCGGTTTGAATATTCAAATCGTCGTTACCAAGGCTGACCAGCACAAAGGATGCATCTTTCAGCTGTGCAATATGATCCGCAAACTTCTTGGTTCCGACCTCTACGTCACTGTGCACGTCAACACCGTAGCAGGCTTCTCCCGGCACGTACACATGATTATACTTACCATCCATGACCTCGGGGCACAAGAACGCCACACGATCTTCGGCAAGCTCGTCCTTATCAAAGGCGTTGATCTTCACTCTGTAGCCGTCCATCTGTCCGTACCACACAAGCGTTTTAAGCGATTCCATACCGTAGCCGCCCAAGCCCACCAGCACAGCGGAGATCACCTTATCCCCCTCGGGCGTTACGCCGCTCGTGTTTTCAAACACCACGGTGGGATCCTGATACAGCGCGTTATGGATCATGGCAAGCGACTCGTTAACGCGGTGGATGCGCATCTCGGTCTTCTTTCCGCTGAACAGCAGCACCTCGCCCGAGATTGAATCCGAGAACAGATACAAATGTCCGTTCTTATAATGTCCGTATCGCGCAATCAAGCCCAACGCCTGATTGACGTTCTCGGTCTCATCTGTGCCCGTGATAAAGAAATACAGCAAGCCGCGCTTTGTATGCTTATCAAAGCTGATATCCAGTATATCCTGCTCGAAAAAGATGGCATCGATCTTCTTGGCAGCCGCCAAAAGCTCACCAAAGCGTTCGTCGTCATTTTCAAATACGTCGCAGAAAACGATGACGCGCTTAGCATCATTCTTTTTGAGGTCATTTGCCAGCACCAAGGATTTTTCATTCAGCTCGGAGAACACGTAAACGTCTGCGTTTCTCTTGATCGAAAAACGAATGCGCGAGCTGAGATTTTTGAAAAACGACAACAGAAAACCGAACGTGAACAGCGGTGCCGCAATGACCAGTATGCTCATCCAAGCAGAGGCAAACGGCTGCAGACCGGGCAGCATGCCCTCCATATTCTCCGCAAAAAACGCAAAGTCACCGTCTACGACAAAGATACCGATCGCCTTACGAACGGCAAGGAAAACAGAGTTGATTCCCCCACCCGTTACACCATCGTAATCATTGGAAAGCGCAAATGCAAAGAACATAACCGCGGCAGACACAAACACCGTAGCCGCCATGACGAAAAAGCCGAGTGTATCATTATTCTGCTTGTTTTTCTGTCTAAACAGACAAACAGCCCATATAACGCCTGCGATAAAAACCGCAATCGACGCAAAAAAGCAAATATTCCAGGTCATTTTAACCTCCATTTCAAAAAGCTTCAGTCGTGAATATAATGCTTGGCAAGACCACCCTCACTGGTCTCACGGTACTCACTCTTTAAGTGAATGCCGGTTTCATACATCGTTTTTACCACCGTATCAAACGGGATCTTACTCATGCTCGTCAAAAAGTTTGCAAGCGAGAGCGCGTTGATGGCGCGCATTGCCGCCACGGCGTTGCGCTCAATGCAAGGAATCTGCACAAGTCCCCCGATGGGGTCGCAGGTAAGTCCCAGGTGATGCTCCATTGCCACCTCTGCTGCGTACTCGATCTGCTCAAGTCCCATGCCGAACAGCTCCGCCAAGGCAGCTGCCGCCATGGAGCACGCGCTGCCGATCTCCGCCTGACAGCCGCATTCCGCGCCGCTGATAGATGCGTTGGTTTTAATGATATTGCCGATCAAGCCGCCCGTTGCCAGTGCGCGCAAAATCTGCTCATCCGAAAAACCCTTTTGTTCCTGCATATATTTGAGCACCGAGGGCACGACACCGCACGCACCGCAGGTAGGCGCGGTCACGATCTCGCCGCCGCTTGCATTCTCCTCGCCCACGGCAAAGGCATATGCGCAGACAAGTCTGTTCTCGCGCGTTTGTGCAGACTCGTCGATATGACGCTGATTATACAGGTAGTGAGCCTTACGCGTGACGTGCAAGCCACCGCCAAGCTCGCCCTTGGTGCGAAGTCCGCGACCAATGCAATCCTCCATGGTCAGCCACATATCGGAAAGGTACTCCCAGATTTCGGGTCCCTCCACCATTTCTACGTAATCGGGCAGGCGCATATCGTGCGCGGTGCAATACTCCGCGATCTCGGTAAAGGTCTTGTGCGGATAGATGGACTTGGTTTCCAAGCGTCCTTGTCCGTCATACAGAATACTGCCGCCGCCCACGCTGTACACGCGTGCGAAGCCTATCTGCTCACCGCCCTTAAATGCTGCAAAATCCACGGTATTGGGGTGCACGGGCGTGGGGGAGGTCTTATCAAAGATCATTTCGGTCTTATCCTCGCCCAAAGCCTCCAAAATCACCGCGTCGGTCATGTGCCCCTTACCGGTCAGGGCAAGCGAGCCGTACAGCACCACGCGAAAGGCATCTGCCTCGGGATATTTCGCTGCAAACTGCTTTGCCGCCTTGAAGGGTCCCATGGTATGCGAGCTGGAAGGACCTCTGCCCGCCTTGTATAATTCTCTGATGCTTTCCATAGTCGCACCGTCCTTTTTCATTCATATCATAATCATAGCACAAAATGCGCGCCAAATCAAGAGGTTGGGGGAAAATAAGTTATGGCATTGGTTTATTACGACACCAAGCAAAACAGAGGCGTAATACACCTGTCGGTAGGTGGCGGCGCCTCGACGCCCTTGCCTGCATATACTAACGAAAAGGGGCTGCAATCACCACACTTTTTGAAAAAGTTTGATCAAAGCTTTTCTCCGATGGGGCTGCGTAAATAACGGGAAAATAGCAGGAATTTGTTCGATTTTGAGCAGTTTCCTGCTTTTTTATGCAACGTAGCAAAGTTCGTTGCCGCATTTGCGTCATAAATCCATTCTATTCGCACTCTCCCCCTGCGCTTGGAACAAGCCTGCGCCAGCCTTCCCACTCCCGGAGCAGCGTCATTAAGTTAAGAAAGTGCCACCGCAATGGGCAAGCAAATGATGCTGATACGCGCCGAAAAGCCGTCCCCTCGGGGGAAGGAAGGGGTCCCCGGAGC
>JAFNZX010000343.1 GCA_017382615.1 Clostridia bacterium
GGGGAGAGCGCGAATACAATCGGTTTCTGCGCGTAATATCTCCATAGCAAAAGCAGAAGCCCACTAAAGACTTCTGCTTCACATATTTTCACCGCTATTTACGCAGCCCCATCGGCGGGTATTTTTGATTTTGATGCAAAAGAGCGGCGACCGCAGGTCTCCCCTGCCGCGGAGTGTATTGAAATTACATGATAGAAAAATCACAACAGAAACAGCCGTAGGGGCGAGAATTTCGGCATAGCCGAAATATGTGATCGCCCGCACAGGCTGCAACAACTTTTCTCAAACCGCAAAACAGGGCTGCCTTGCGGCAACCCTGTCAAGTCTTATTTTTTGACCAAATTCACAATAGCGCCTGCTGCGGCACATGCAGCCCCTGCGCATGAAATCAGAAAATACAGGCCGTTGTTTTCTCTGAAGAAATGATACTGAAACGTATGCCAGCCTGCACCGCCAATGACATTTGTGTTAGCTGTGGCAATAACTGCCAATATAGGCGGCACGCAGATCATCAGAATTCCGATGACCAGTAACGTCACAACGATAGCTTTTTTCATACAGTCATCTCCTTTACGCGTATTCGCTCATGCGTGCCATGATGGCGCGGAACTCTGCGGTATCGCGGATAGGTGCCCAGATGCGGCTGCCGAATCTGCCGGCAAGCAGCTTTGCGCACTTGGTCGCGCCCTCGGTTTCCTTCTCGTACTGCACGCAGTTGATGGGCAGGGAAGTGTAGGTTGCCTGCTCGGGGCGGGTATCGTAGGCAATGGCGTGATCCGCCATCTTTTCTGCGCATGCAAGTGCCGCAGCTTTATCACCCTTCATGAGGTGGAACATGGCAAGCTGACGGTAGGAGTTGGCAAGTCTGTCGTGATAGTACAGTAGATCGTTCTCGCCAAAGAGCAAATGGAACAGATCCACCGCCTTTTGCAGAATGGCAATCTTTTCGTCCACGGTGTAGTGCTCTCCCGAAATGTCGGGTACGCAAGCAATGTTGTACATATGCCACCACATGTTGTCTGCAAACAAAATCAGGTTCTGCTGCGCCTGGTTGAAGGCAACGTCACCGGTCAGCACGGTCGCCTTGACGATCTCCTTGGAAAAGCTCATGCTGTGCAGCTTGTTTGCAATATCCTGCGCGCGCTCGTCGTCGCCTAACTGGTGGGAATAGATGTCGCAAAGCGTTTTCTTGGTGCGGTCGCGCAAGAGGTCGTCGGTGCAGTCCTCCAGGATGTGCACGCACAAAGAAACCGCCTCCTGCATATCCGCACGGCGGGGCTTGCCGTCTGCGTTGATGGCGGAAAGCGTGGTGGCAAGCTCCAGCTGCAGCTCAAAGGAGGAGGGGATTTCTGCAACTGCCTCACGCAACAGCGCAAGTGCCTCTGCCAGCTCGTCGCGGTCGTACAGTGTCTCCACCTTTTCAATGTATTCTGCCACCTTCTGTTCCTTTTGCAAGGAGTCGTAGCACATCAGCTCGTCCATGCTCACGCCAAAGAAATCGGCAATGGCGGGCAGGGATTCAATATCGGGGTAGCACGTTTCGCTCTCCCAGCGGGAAACTGCCTGCGGGGTTACGCCAAGGTAAGCTGCCAGCTTGTCCTGCGTGGCGTCGTTCTTTTTTCTCAGTAGCTTGATCTTTTTTCCGACTTTGATTTCCATTATAAACTCCAAATTGATAGAAAATTCATTTTACTCCATTATTATACAGCATACCGACACGAAAGTCAATAACAAATTGACGCATATCAATGACTTGTTACAAAAAAATCCGCAAAGAAGTTGATAAAATTTTGAAAACACTCTTTACATCTGAATTAGATAATGTTATAATATTTTCAGATACATGATAAACTTTTTGTTCAAAATAACGCAATCGCCCCCTAATAAAAAGCATGGAGGATGTTATGGGTAACGTCGATAAGGATGAAAAGCTGACCTATTTGTTTAAGGGTATATTGACTTTGGAGAGTGTTGACGATTGTTATAACTTTTTTTCGGATCTGTGTACGCCTGCGGAGCTGCAGGAGATGTCCAGACGTATGCAGGCGGCAAAAATGCTGCGCGACGGACATATATACAATGAAATTGCTGCTTCGACGGGGCTGAGCACTGCGACCATCAGTCGCGTGAACCGTTGCCTGAAGTACAGCAGCGAAGGGTATCTGAAGGTGCTGGACGAAATTGAAAAGAGAGATAAACGGAGAAGCTTATATGACGGCTTATGACGGCTACGGTGCTATCGCGCGCGTGTACGACAAGCTCAACGCAGAGATTGACTATCGCGCGTGGGCGGATTTTTTTGAAGTCTGCTTTGATCGTTTTTTGCCCGCGCGTCCCGTTTTGCTGCTGGATCTTGCCTGCGGCACGGGGAAAATGACGCTGGAGCTTGCGCGGCGCGGCTACGACATGATCGGTGCGGACGGCAGTGAGGAAATGCTTTGCGAGGCTATGCTTGCAAGCGATCTTGACGAGGAGCTGGAAAAACGCCCCTTATTTATTCTGCAGGATATGCGCGCATTTGAGCTGTACGGCACGGTGGGCGCGGTGAGTTGCTGTTTGGACAGCTTGAATTATCTGACGGGCAACGGAGATCTGGACGCTTGCTTTGCCTGCGTGCATAATTATCTTGACCCGGATGGCTTGTTTTTGTTTGATATGAATACTCCTTATCGCTTTCGTGAGGTGTACGGTGACCGTGCCTACATTCTGGAGGACGAGATGGAGGATGCGCAGGGAAATAAAAAGGAGATCTATTGCGGCTGGCAAAACGCCTACGATCCGCAAACCAAGCTGTGTCAGTTCTTTTTGTCGCTTTTTGAGCAAAATGCCGACGGCAGCTTTTCAAGAGCCGATGAGGTGCAGACTGAGCGTTGCTACGAGCTCTTTGAGATCAAGGATGCACTTGCACGTGCCGGATTTGAATTTTTGGGTGTGTGGGCGGATTTTGATTTTGCAGCCCCCGAAGCGAATACGGAGCGGTGGTATTTCGCCGCAAGAGCAAAGAAAAATACGTAAGGAGAATTTTATACAATGGCATCAAGCATTTTGCGCGCTATGACCCGTGACGGAAGCGCGCGTATTCACGTCATCAACTCTAAGGAGATCGTCAACACCATGATCTCTTACCATAATACCACACCGCTTGCCACCGCCACGCTGGGGCGTCTTATGACCGTGACCTCGATCATCGGCTGCATGATGGGCGAGAAGGAGGACTCCGTGACCGTCATGCTGGGCGGTGACGGCCCTGCGGGCAGAGTACTGGCGGTCAGCGACTACTACGGCAACGTGCGCGGCAATATTCAGAATCCGAACGTTGATCTGCCGCTTAAGGCAAACGGCAAGCTGGACGTGGGCGGTGCTGTTGGGCACGGACTTCTGACCATGATCAAGGATATGGGCGGCGAGCTGCCCACCAACGGCTCTTGCGAGCTGGTCAGCGGTGAGATTGCCGAGGACGTGGCAACGTACTTTGCGCAGAGCGAGCAGATTCCCACCGTGTGCGCGTTGGGCGTGCTGGTGGATACCGATTGGAGCTGCCGCGCTGCGGGTGGCGTGCTGATCCAGCTGCTTCCTTTTGCGGATAACGCGACGGTGGAGGCACTGGAAAAGAATATCGGTGCGCTGTCCAACGTGTCCTCGCTGTTTGATCGCGGCATGAGCAATTTAGAAATTGCGGACATTGCGCTTCAGGGTATCGAATACGACGTGTTCGACGAATTGGAGGTAGAGTACAAGTGCAACTGCTCGCGTGAGCGTGTGGAAAAGGCGCTGATTACGCTGGGAAAGGACGAAATGGAGAAGCTGCTTGCAGAGCAGGCTGCAGAGGGCAAGGGCGAGGAGCTTGAGGTCTGCTGCCGCTTCTGCGATAAGAAATATTACTTCGGTAAGGCTGACGTAGACAGCATGTTTGGTAAATGAGTACAAAAGAGGGCGACGAAAATCGCCCTTTTTTGCATTTTTGGTACATTTTGAAAAAAATCAAAAAAAGTTTAAAAAACCTATTGACAAATCAAAAGAGTCGTGCTATACTATATGAGTCGTCGCGAGAACGACAGTCAAATGGGAGCATAGCTCAGTTGGGAGAGCATCTGCCTTACAAGCAGAGGGTCATAGGTTCGAGCCCTATTGTTCCCACCATTTGGCCCGGTAGCTCAGTTGGTTAGAGCGCTAGCCTGTCACGCTAGAGGTCGTGGGTTCGAGCCCCATCCGGGTCGCCAACTTTTCTTTCAGTTCAATATGCGGATTTAGCTCATTTGGTA
>JAFNZX010000344.1 GCA_017382615.1 Clostridia bacterium
TATGTAGAATCCTTGCCTCCCGTATAAAACACGGCAACGTCAAAGCGCGACTTCTTTGCTCTTGGGAATGTATTCATGATTGGAAGGATGCTTTTCAGATTTTTTGTCTTTTCTGCGGATTGACAGATCGGACATTTGCCCTCTGCATCAAATTCGATACCCGGAATCATAAAATCGTTTGCTATACAAGTTGTGCAAAACCTTGCTTCGTCCAAGCTCGAGGGAATTACCCTTTTGCTTTCGAATTTCACAATCTGTGCACCAATGAGATTTTTCAAGATAGTAATCTCACTTTTTGTCAATCCGCAGGGAAGTTTTTCAATAATTGTTTTTTGCTTTTTGGTAAGCTTAACAGTATTTTTGAACATATCAGGCTGATTTCTCAAGCCGTAATATCTCAAAATATTGCCTTCAAGCTTCCATCTGCTTTGAATGTCGTACATGGCAATTCCTATTTCCTTCGATATGTTATAGCAAACAGATGTAAATTGAAATTTCGAGTTTTGTTCAAAATCATTATTTGTCCCAACGCAAAATGGGGCATTTTTTTGATTTTGAACACTATTTTTTTGAATTTTTATCTCAAAATCACTCCAAAAGGCTGAAAATGCCCATTTTTAAGTCAAAATCGCTTATTTTCTTGTCAGACAAACGACAGATTCTACGTGGGTCAAGAGAGCAAAAGGTCTCAAAATCGGTCAAAAAACGGAGGTTGTAATACCTCAAAGTCTCAATACAGCCGAAAAAATGGGGGTGGTGTAACAAGTTGGTATCAAAGCAACCATTTCGTCTTGTTAGTGAAATCCTTCAAAAATGTATTTGATAATTTCCAACTTTTCAGGAGAAGCGTGCTCCTTTAAATATTCCATATCCTCATCTGTGATCGGTTCAACCTCAATCTCGCAAGTTCCATTTTCTTCAAGTAGTTTATGAAACTTGAGGGTTTCATCCGTAACCTTAGTGTTAACGCCCGCGATATCAAGTGTTACACCGTTTGGCAAAGTTACTTGATACTTAACGGCATCGGGGGTGCCGTTATCCTTGTGTAACATCCAAACTTTGGCGTGAAGCACATCCTCGTATGGGGTATAGGTTTCTCCAAGCTCAAAATATGTAGATGAATTAATTCCCTCGTCGTCAAAATGTACGTAGCAATTTGCAGAAAGACTGTAAAATGGAAATAATAAAACGAATGAAACGAGCAAGCAAATAAAACTGACTTTTATGTTTCTTGCCCTGCCACCGGAGCACCATGCGTCATCGATAGCAATAGCAAAAAAAGGAGTTTTAATGAAGTAAGCGATAGTGAAAATAAGAAATATACCTAAAAACAGTGCAGGAACAAGCCCGGCTATGGTGCCGCCAAGCATAATAAGTTCACTTTCGCCGGCCATTATCTTATGTATCAGGCGTAGAGCAAGGTAGCTTAACAACCCGAACAATATAAAACTTGGAATAAACAAAATACAAGCGTATTGATGAGAAAGGGATTTAAAAAATTTGAAATACTTGGTATTTGTCACCTTGTCTGCCGCTCTTGCTTCAAGCTCCAAATCTTCGTATTTGTCCGGATTCTTTATAATATCGTGAAGCCTTAGAGAAATAGCAATTATCCCAACAATATAAATTATCAAAAATATTATCAAGATCAGATTCATCAAAAAGCTCCTTTTTATCCGTCGGCATTATCCTTTGCGGTGGTGATAGAGGCGATGAGCAATTTGCGGATTTTGCTGCATTTTGCAAACAAATTCTTGTACTCTTCCTCGGTTATCATGTGCGTATCCTTAAACAAACCGAGCCAATAATCCGTTTCGTAGCATTCTTTGAGCGCAATTTGAAATTTATTGATAAAATCCGCCTTGCTGGCAGCATAATTTGCCTCATGAATATTTGCTCCAATACTGGTTCCACTGCGCAATATTTGATTCAAAAGCACATTGCCCTTGCGGTTTTCTTTGATATCCGTACAAAGATTCACAATATCTACCGCAAATTGTTTCGAAAGATCAACAAGAATATTTTCCTTCATAGTGCCCCTCCGCTCAAATGATTTGACACTTCGTGTCATGAATTGAAGCCTACGGCTTCATGATTTCTCGTCGGCGTTTCGCCTCCTCCATGAATTGAATTGCGCGTCCTACCTTATGCGCCCGCAGGCGCAATTCATGCAAGCGCAGCTTGCAATTCATGAGCGCGCTGCGGTCAATTCATGCGCGTCAGCGCAATTCATTCTGTCGTGTCAGGGACACGACAGATTCTACGTGTCCGGTACGTGGGAACATATCAACAGGCGTAACCTCTCCGATGGTATAACCATTTTCTCTAAACCATTTGCAATCTCTTGCCAGCGTATCGGGATCACAGGAAACGTACACCACGCGCGGAATGCCCAGCTCTGCAAAGCACTTGACAAGCGCCTCGGTACTTCCCTTTCTTGGCGGGTCGATGACTGCCACGTCAGGGCGCGTGCCGCCGCAAGCCGACAGAATGACCTGCGCGTCGCCTGCGTCGTCGCAAATAAACGATGCGTTGCCAATGCCGTTGCGTGCAGCGTTCTCGCGTGCGCACTCGACCGCTTCGGGCACGATCTCAATACCCACCAACGCCTTTGCGTCCTTTGCCATACTAAGCCCAATGGTGCCCGTACCGCAATACAGGTCAATCAGCACCTCGCCGCCGCTCAGATTCGCCTTTTCTCGCGCCAAGCCGTACAGCAGCTCCGCGCCTTGGCGGTTGACCTGATAGAACGAGCCGGGCGAAATCTTAAAGGTCAAGCCGCAAAGCTCGTCCTCAATATAAGACTTTCCCCACACCGTGCGGTATTCCTTGCCCAGCACGACGTTGGTATTTTTCTCATTGAAGTTGAGCACCACGCCCACGATCTGCGAAAATTGCGCCGTCACCTTGGCAGCAAATTCGCGCTCTGCAGGCATTCCCCTGCCGTTGAGCACCAGGCAAAGCATAACTTGCGCGCTATCCTTGCTCTCGCGCAGGTAAATGTGGCGCAAAAGCCCCTTGCCCGTACTTTCGTCATAAGCCTTGATGCCCTTTGCATCGCAAAACGCGCACACGAACGCCACGATCTCGCCAAAGATTGCAGGCTGCAGGGCGCACTTATCCGCTTTGACCAAATTGTGCGTTTTGGACGCGAAAAAGCCTGCCTCCATACCGCTCTTGCCCTGCTTGACGGGGTACTGCCCCTTATTACGGTATCCGCACGTCACGCCGGTCGTGCGCACGTCCTTGACCACCACGTCGTCCAGCCCCACCTTGCGAAAAGCATTCTGCACGTAGGCGCGCTTGCTCTCCAGCTCGTGCGCATAGGTCACGTAGCGGTACACGCAGCCGCCGCACGCGTCGGGTGCTTGGCAAAACGTTTCCAAAGCGCGGATATCCGATGCCTTTTCAATGCGCACCACCCTGCCCACGGCATAAGTGGCGGTATCCTTGATGATGCTCACGCGCACCACGTCCCCCGTCACAGCACCGCGCACGAACAGAACCTTGCCCTGCACGTGTCCAACGCCGCAGCCAAGGTTATTGATCTCGGTGATCTCTACCGTATATTCGCTCCCTTTGGGGAGCAAAACTCGCTCGTTCTTGTCCATCAGACGTAAAATTCCTTCATGTCCTCAAGGCGCAGGCAGCCGAGCAAGCCGCCGTCCTTGACGCCGCAGTTGACGTTGACCGCACCGTTGCCGAAATAGATCTTGCCGCTGCCGCCGTTTTCCTCGGTCATGGGCACGTGGCCGACCACCACGGTCTTGTTTTTGAACAGACGCTTGGAAAGATCCAAGGGCTCGCTCATAAAGGTCTCGGGCTCACAATCGTCCAGCTTCATGCCGGGCTTGTAATTTGCAATGCCCGCGTGCACGAGGATATACTCCTCACCATCCGCACGCACCTGCTCGTAAAGAGCAAGATCGGACAAGTAATCGATCACGCCCTCGCGCATCTCGCTGTCCAGAGCGCGGAAGCCGTCCAAGGTGCTTTGACCGCCGTTCTTGACCCACTCCTGCATATCCGCAATAAACTCCGCATCGGGAGTCGCCTCGCCCGAAAGCATTTTTTCAAAGCCCGCAAGCATGCGCAGCGCAAGGAAATCATGCTCGCCCGCAATCGCGTAGACGTTATAGCGCACGCTCAGGTCGCCGATCAGCTCCATACTTTGCTCGCCATAGTCCACAATGTCGCCAAGCACGTACAGAATATCGGTTTCTTTCAGACCGATCTTTTCGATCAAAGCCTTGAATTTGTCATAATTGCCATGTAAATCGGATACTACGTATGTCATGATAAATCTCCTTATATGATAGTGATCTTGCAGCTGTTAAAGGTGTCTGCCCTTGCATCGGGTGCCACCTTTACTGCCAACGCGCAAAGGCGAGGGCAAATGTGCCGCTCGGTATAAAAATGCCCTGCGACCAGCAAATTCAGCTTGTCCGTGTCACAGTATTGGGAATACTTCAGCTCGCCCGTTAAGAAGGTGTCCGCGCCCGATGCGATCGCCAACGCAACCTCGCTCTTGCCGCTGCCGCCAACCACGGCAACGCGGTGCACCTTTTTCCCTGCATCCGCGCACAGCACGGCAGGCGCACCCAGCACGTCCTTGACGCGCGCGGCAAACTCTGCAGCAGGTATAGGCTGTGCCAACGTGCCCACGCGCATAATGCGCTCGTCACCCACGACCTCTACGTTTTCAAGGCCTACAAGCGATGCCAGCTTATCGTTCACGCCCCCCTCGGCAGCGTCAATGCGCGTATGGAAGGAGATCGCGCTCACGCCGCTCTTGCACAACTTGATCACCTTTGCACCGTCGTAATCGTCAGCAAGCACGTTTTTCAGCCCACCAAACAGCATCGGATGGTGCGTAAAAATAACGTCATAGCCCTCGGTCACCGCCTTGTCTACCATCTCGGTGGTGGCATCCAGCGCAACCAGCACCCTTTTGACTTCTCTGTCGGGGTCGGGGCAGACGTTGAGCCCATCCACGTCCCAATCACAGCCCAGCTCGCGCGGAATGATCGCGCAAAGGGCACGATAAAATTCCCTTACGGTCATATTCGTTCTCCTTTTTCCTTGATGCGGGCGTACAGCGCATCGATCTGCGCCAGCATGGACAGCTCAAACGAGGCGTCCTTGCCGCCCATCTTTTTGCCGTCCGCGCCCGTTTGCAACAGACGGCGTTTATTTTCCAGCAGCTCTCCGAGAAGAGGGTGCATTCTTTCTACGTTATGACTGCCAAACCACAGCGCCATATCGTCCTCGCTTCGCGCGATGCCGTCGTATTCGGCACAAATGATCTGGTACACCTTATCCTCCTTGACCAGCGTCTGATCCAGGATGCAAAATCCGTTTTGCAGCAGGTACGCACGCAAAATCTCGGCATGCGACATAGGCTGCAGCACAAGGCGGATGCGCGCGTCGCGCGTCCAGGGGGCTGCATCAATGATCGACGCGATCAGCTCGCCTCCCATGCCGAATATGGTAATATCCTCGGGGGCGTACGCTTGGATGCCGTCCAGCCCCGGGGTGCATACGGTGGCAATTTTGTCCGCAAGTCCTGCCGCGGCAATGTTGCGGCGTGCGTTTTCCACGGGACCGCGGTTGATATCCGACGCCACCGCGCGCGGGCAAATGCCGTTCTGGCACGCATATATAGGCAGATGCGCGTGATCCGTTCCCACGTCCGAGAGCACCTTGCCCTTTCGCAGATACGGGATCGCCCCTGCCAGTCTTTGATCAAATCGTTTTTCTCTCATGTTATGTAAAACTATGGGGAACGTGGCGTAGCGGGCGATTCCTGAATCGCCCCTACGCGGTCATATCGTAGGGGCGATTCAGGAATCGCCCGCTACGATAAATAACGCTCCCCGTTTTGCTTACTTGTCTGCCAGGTAAGCGTTGAGCTTTGCTACCAGCTCGTCTGCGTCGGTGCCGTGTACTGCGCAAGCATCCTCAATGCTCTCGCCTCTGGATGCGGGGCAGCCCAGGCAATGCATGCCAATCTCAAAGAAAAAGCGTGCAGTGCCCTGATCGTAGTCCAATACGTCACCGATAATGCTGTTCTTGGTAACCTTCATTTTTGTAATCCTCCGTAAAATAGTTATAGTTTTACATATACTATTATACAATTTCGCGCCTTATATGTCAAGCGTTATTTTTTAACAGAGCATATAAAAACACCCGCTGCAGACATTCGTCTGACAGCAGGTGTCATATCGCTATAGCCGTAGAGAGCCGAACTCATACGCCCTGCGGCGAGAATTTTTCGCGTCTTATGCCAAATCTCGCCTCGCAAGATGCGTATCTTGCTTCAACTCGCTTTGACAAAATCCCTCAGAAAATTCAACGCCGGAGGGTGCAGCGCAGTTTTGCGCGAGCAAATATTTCGCAGATGCAAAGAGAAAATGCGAAGCAATATAAGATATTGCGAGCATTTTATCTGCCGCAGGTGCAGATATTTGCCGCTCAAAACCGTGTGAGTTCGGCTCTCTTCGGCTATATGATTTTTTCTGCCTCTAATCTCAACAAATAAAACTCCCGAAGCCAAGCAGGCTGCTCATCCACACATAAAGCGAGTTTCTCCAGCGTTCTTTTCCCCACTCTCCTGTCAAGCACCGCGAACATTCTGACCAGCGGATTGACAGAAGATATGCTGCTCCCGATATCCTGATTGCGGTATTGCTCAAGTGCCAGACAAAATTCCTCGTCTAAATATTCGGTGCGCTGATCAGCCGGAATTTTATCCACCAAAGGCCAAAATTCCATCCAATATTCGCTCATGCCTACGGGATTCTTGTTCTTGGTAAATCCATTTTCAATGAAGTACGTATTGACAGTTTCCAAAGAAAAGCGTTTGACCTGCCTGCCGTCAATGCAAACCTCAAAAATTCTGCACCCATCCATACCAACGTAGGTTGTGCAACCGTATCTGACTCTTCCGTGCAGCACCGAGGCAAGCATTTCTTGCTCAAGATATTTACGCATACCGCTCCACGAGCCTAAAATCTTTCCCATCCACACACCTCAATTTTCTTCCGACAATGATACAATCCCCGATTTCTGCGGGAAAGAAGGATCCTTTTGCGTCATAGACAATAATCTGCAAGCCGCACCCTCGGGGTGGTTTCTCCCTGATTCCCAAGCCTCCACAGTTTTGACGGAAACACCTAAATAACCCGCAAACAGCTTTTGTGTCAGCCCCGTACTCTTGCGGATGGCTTTGATCTCTTCGGGAGCAAAGCAGCCGATGGGTTCTACCGTCAAAACAGTGGTTTTAGCTTTCAAAATCCCCTTTTCATGCGCAATCGCTTGATCAAGTCCGGTTTTGATATCATCAAAAATACCCATATCGTGCCTCCTTTACTTCTCGTTTTCGCGTAATTGATTCTCAAGTGCTTGGATCATTTGCTTGATCTCTGCTCTCTCCGAATCGGTCAAGTTGTCTTTCACATTTTTAGGATATGCGGTAATCAAAAAAATTTTCTCATAAACTTCAAAATCCACATATATGACGCGAACGCTTCCGCTCTTCCCTCTTTGCTCGAAAGCAAATCTCATTTTCCGAACGCCGCCCGTTCCTTTCATGACAGCACCGACCTTGGGATCTGACAGATATTTATTATACCCTATTTAATAGGGTTTGTCAATACCCGTAATAAAACAATCATTTTGAAAAATAAATCTTTACAAATATGAAAATATATGTTATAATAGTATGATTATACGCATGCGCGGAAGGAGGCGGTGACGTGAAAAAACAAAAAACGGCAGAAAGTACGCCAAACAAGCTCATTCTGCCCATATTCGCAGCCCTTTGTGCGCTGTTTGCAAGCGGTGCCGTCGTTGGCATTACGGTGCTCTCCACGCCTGCGCTCGGATGGCGTTTATTTGCCACCCTGCTTCCGGGATACGTTGCGTGCTTTGCAATCGTATTTCTCGTCGTGCTGGGCTACGGCTCTATCTACAAGCCCATCGCCTTTGCAACGCTGCCCGCTGCCTGCCTTGCATGCGGCGTGCGCACCGTGTTTTTATCCGCTCCCTACTCCCGTCCCATGGTCATTGCCTGGATATTTGCCCTGCTTTGCGCAGCTTGCATTGCAGCAAGCCTTTGGGCATTGCGCACCTTTCCCGAGCCAATCAAAAAATCCGACAAAAAAATCCCCGCCTCGGTTTATGCGATTGCACTGACCGCTCTTGCTGCAGCACTCTCGCTTACATTGTATACAATCCTCTTGCACAGCCGCCTGCAGACTCTGCAAACGGGCAACACCGCGCAAGCAGAGATTGGACAGATGCTGTACTTCATGCAGCACAGCGGCAACCCATTCACCACCTTGATCGCAGGTGAGCCGCAGAGCTATTTTGCCACCCAATTCGCGCCGCTTTGGTATGTAATCTTACCCGTATATTTACTGTTCGGGCACAGCATGCTTGCCGTGGGCATAGCCCTGTACGCGCTTTTGCTGACCGCACTCATTCCGCTGTGGCGCATTTGCCGCAGACACGCACTGTCTCCTTGGCAAACCGCTGCCCTTTGCGCAGCGTGCGCGCTTTGCCCCTTGGTTGTGGGCGGCGGTGCTTCGGGCGGTGCACTCTCCATGCTCTCCCTGCCCTTGATCCTTTGGATTGCGGATGCAGCACAGAGCAAACGCCCCTATCTTGCACTCATTCCGACAATCCTTTGCCTGTGCATCGGGTTTGAGGTCAGCATGTGGACAAGCTTCGTCTGCCTCTATCTTGCGCTCATAGCCCCCAAGGAGTACAGACGCGCAGGCATTCTCTGTACCGCAGTATCGTTTGGTGCAACCGTTGCCACCGCCGTATATCTTGCCGTAGCGGGCAGCCCCGTAATCACAGAGCTGTTTTCCGGCATCGGCTTGCAGGCAGGGCAAAAGCTGCTGTTCTTGATGCTGTTATTGACCCCCTTTGCGCTTCTGCCTCTGCTTTGCAAGCAGAAATCCGCACTCGTGCTGCTCTTCCCCTTGGTACTGTTCCATTTGGTCGCAAATGCATCGGTCTTTAGCGGTGCGTTCTGCACCTACGCATTCCCCGCCGTGGCAGCCGTCGCGCTGCTTGCGGTCAAGGGCACTGCCAACCTGCATATACAAATGAGAGGAATCTCCCTTTCCCGCATGCTCCCTGCGCTTGCGCTAAGCATCTCCCTTTTGACGGCAACGCCTTACGTTGCAACGCTGCACGCTCTGTACGTCAAGACAGACGAGCAGACACAGACCGACGCATTCCGCATGCACGAGCTTTTGGAGAGCTTGCCGGACAATGCAGCCGTGACCGCATCCGACAGCCTGCTTGCAGCACTCTGCGAGCGCACGTGGCTGTTCTCGCTGGATGCACACCCCGAAAGCCCCGAAACCAACGTCGTCGTCATCGACCTGCGCGAGGAATATACCACCTCGGACACCGAGCAATACGGCGTTGCGTATTATCAATCGCTTGGCTACACCTTGCGTGACGACCTCTCCCGCGAGGGCATCTTAGCGGTGCTGTTCAAGTAGCCGCTGTGCCTTACCGTTCGCAGGGACCGGCGTCCCCGACGGTCCGTAATTTCCCGTAACAAAAAACGAAAAAATAATAATCTATATAAAGGACAGGTAAAAAACAATGATAGTTGCTTTAGAAGAGGCAAGACTTGCCTTGGTAAATATGAGAGCAGATCTCAAAGAGCTCGGCGAGCAGCTTAAAATCGAGCAGGCGCGCGCGACAGTCGAGGAGCTGGAGCAGCAGACCTCCGATCCCGATTTCTGGGGAAACACCGAGAAATCCTCCAAGGTGCTGCAGACCATCAAGCAGCAGAAGGACAAGATTGAAAGCTACGAGGCACTGTGCACCCGTCTTGAGGACGCAATTGTGCTTGCCGAAATGGCAATTGACGAAAACGACGAGAGCTGCGTTGAGGAGGTGCAGGGTGAGCTTGCCGAGATTACCGCAATTGCGGAAAAGAAGCGCACCGAGGTACTGCTTTCGGGCGAATACGACAGAAACAACGCCATCATCTCCTTCCACCCCGGTGCAGGCGGCACAGAGGCACAGGACTGGTGCCAGATGCTTTACCGCATGATCAATCGCTGGTGCGAGGCAAACGGCTTTAAGGTCAAGCTGACCGACTGGCTGGACGGCGATGATGCAGGTTTGAAGTCCGCTACCATTTTCGTTGAGGGTGAGAACGCTTACGGCTTTTTAAAGAGCGAAAACGGCGTGCATCGCCTTGTGCGCGTATCCCCCTTTGACTCCGCAGGACGCAGACAGACCTCCTTTGCTTCCATTGAGGTCATGCCCGAGTTTGATAAGCTGGACGACGTAGTCGTACGCGAGGAGGACTACGATTTCGTGACCTTCCACTCCAGCGGTGCGGGCGGTCAGAACATCAACAAGGTATCCTCCGCAGTTCGTCTGATCCACAAGCCCACGGGTATCGTGGTCGCTTGCCAGACAGAGCGTTCGCAGCTGCAGAATAAGGAAACCGCAATGCGCATGCTGAAATCCAAACTCATGGAGATCAAGATCAAGGAAAGACTTGACACCATCGACGAAATCAAGGGCAACAAGACCAAGATCGAGTGGGGCTCTCAGATCCGCTCTTACGTCTTCATGCCCTACACGCTTGTCAAGGACCTGCGCACCGGCTTTGAAACCGGTGACGTGCAGAAGGTTATGGACGGCGACCTTGACGGCTTTATCAACGCGTACCTGAAATCCATTTCTCAATAAATTTTTGCATAAGCAGGCATACGGAGGGAATTATGAAGACTATTCTGACAGCACAAGCTGCAAAAGCCAACGATCTTTATACCATCAACAGCCGCAATCGCACCGAGCAGGATCTGATCTCCTCGGCAGCCTACGCGGTATTCAACACCCTGCAAACAGAAGGATACGACCTGCGCACTCCTTGCGTTCTTTGCGGCGGCGGCAATAACGGCGCCGACGGCTTGCAGCTTGCCTGCTTACTCAAGCAAGCAGGCTCCGAAGTCACCGTGCTGTATCTCGGTGCGCTTTACTCCGTGTCCGTAGCCGAAACCAAGAAGAGTGCAAAAAAGGCAACGGATGCTTACAATATTGACCCCGCCCTGCTCGGCACGCCCAAGCTTGAGGCAATGAGCGAACAGTGCCGCTACTTTTTCACGCAGGTACAAGCTGCAAATATTCCCGTTTTGACCACGCTTCCCGCAGAAGCACTGCTCTCGGAGCAGCCCGCATACAGCGTTATCGTGGATGCAGTGTACGGCACCGGTCTGAACGGCGCTATTACCGACCGTAACGTCTGCAGCGTATTTGACCAAATCAATCTCAGCTCCATCCCCGTCGTCGCCATTGACATCCCCTCGGGCGCGCATTGTGATACCGGTGCGCTGGATGCACACGCACTGTACGCAGGCCAAACCGTATGCATGCAGGATCTCAAGCCCGCACACGTGCTCTTCCCTGCTGCGGGATATGCAGGCGTGCTGACGGTTGCCGATATCGGCATTGAGGCAGATCCCCTGCTTGAAGCACAATCCTCCCTGCAGTACATACAGGAAACGGACCTGGATACCCTGCTGCCCGCTCGCCCTGCGCGCGCCAATAAGGGCACGTTTGGCAGAGTGCTGGTGATTGCAGGCTCATTAGGCATGGCAGGTGCTGCATATCTTGCCGCTATGGCAGCGTATCGCGCAGGTGCTGGACTGGTCGAGATCCTGACCACCTCCAAAAACCGTACCGTGCTGCAGCAGCTCATCCCCGAGGCGATCATCACCTTCTATACCGATAAATCCAAGCTCAAAAAAGCACTTAAGACAAGCCTGCCCCGCGCCGACGCAGTGGTGCTGGGATGCGGATTGGGCAGCTCCAAGCTTGCGCAAATTGCCGTCAAATACGTGCTTGGTAAAGCCAAGGTGCCGGTCGTTATCGATGCGGATGCACTCAACATCATTGCCAAAAAGAATGCACTGCTCAAAGGCGTCAGCAAAAAGAAAAAGTCTCAAATCATCATCACGCCTCATCCTGTCGAGGCAGCTCGTCTGCTTGGCAGAAAAACGACCGCGGACGCCCTGCTTGCCAACCTTCCCGGGGCAATCGAGCAGCTTTGCAACAAATACAAGGTCAACGTGCTGCTCAAGGACGCTCGTTCGCTGATCTACTCACACGATAAAAACACCCGTTACGTCAACCTGACAGGCAGCACTGCCCTTGCAGGTGCAGGCTCGGGCGACATTCTGGCAGGCTTGATTGGCGGTCTTTGCGCTTCCAAGACCAACGCCCTGCCCACAGCCACCTCTGCGGCACTTGCGGCATATCTGCACGGCAAGGCAGGCGAAGCAGCCGAGCAAAAGGTCGGCGCACGCGCCGCTATGGCAAGAGATATTCTGGATGCTTTGAAAAAGTAAATACGATACGAAAAAAGCCGCCCACGGGCTGCACAATACGCAAAAAACAGCAGGAACTTGTTCATACCGAACAAAATCCTGCTGTTTTGTTTTTTTACCGTCCGATCACCGAACCGTTCTGAGGAATTCCGCAATCAAGCCCGCGTAGATCTGATTGGCAAAGCCCGTGGTATCCGAGGAAGGGTGTACCTTGTCCACGTTGTAAATCTCGTATACCGTGACGTCATTGCCAAAGGTGTAGTCCGGATAGGCTTCGGACATATACTCCTTCGAGCCCGGAATGATCTTATCGCTGTATCCAAGGTACTTGTAAATTTCAAAAATCGGAAAGCACCACTCTTCTGCCAACGCCTTCTGCGCATCGATCACGTTACTGTATCCCTTTCCGTAACCGTTTTCATACTCATAATTGCTGATAAACACGATTCTTGCATGGGGATTGCGTGACAAAATCAGCGTCAGAATAAAGTTCACAGCCCCCTTGTAGCAATTACGGTTGACCGATGCCGCAAACTGTGCAAGCTTATGATCGGGAATTCCCGAAAGGTCACCGAAATACTTCTTGAGATTCTCATAGTTATTTGCGGTCATATACGTGTCCTCAGCCAAAAGCCCGTTTTGAATATTCTCCAAGGTAGGCTCCAGCTCGATGTCAATATTGCCGTTGGCATCGCGATACTTCCAATCGTTGTGACCGTGATCGATCACAAACAGGTCGGGCATCGGCAAAGTCCCATCCAGATAGGGGAGCAGCTTGGTTTCAAACGTACCTGCCATAATACGATTGATCTGGCTCTGCGTCAGCGCATTTGGCCACGCAGTATTTTTATCCAACGCGCGAAGCGCATCATAGTTTGCCACAAACCACTCGGCTTCCTCTTGCGTCATCGATAGCGAGGAGGTAATATTGGAAATATTGGCACCGTTATAATCCCCCGTGCTGACGTTGGCACGGCACATAGAGCCGCCAACCGCCTCTTGAAATACTTGCGCACCCAGTTCCTGACCCACCAACAGCGGATATCCGCCGGCAGGAATGGACGTGCCGCACCACCAGATGCGCTTTCCGCTCCAATAGCTACCGTTCCCCTCCAGGACAGACCAATCGTGCAGACTTGCCACCTTGGCATCGGACACGTACAAATAGGTTGCCTGCGCACAGCTCTCGAAGGTATATTCCGTGTAATTTGCATTGGAAATGCACGCTATGACCGTGCCGTCAAGATCGGTACGCGCAAAGCCGTACGATCCGCCCGTTTTCAGGGTCACGGTGACACTGTAGTACGGAGGAATGATATATTGGGTGTGAGTGGAGAAGCTGCCGAATCCCACTTGCTTGCCAACCGTGCTTGAGGGGAGCACGTACCCCGCCCCCTTTTCGATCAGCTCAAAATCGGTCGGTATAACCGATTCCGATGCCTGCGTGCCATTGGTCACGGTAAACGTCGTCGTGCTGCCGTTTGTAAACGTAATTGTGTACGTATCAACGTTGCCCTGCGTGCCGGTAAGCTCTATGGAAGTAATTCCATTCCCGTCCTTGCCGTCAACGCCATCTTTTCCGTCGATGCCATCCTTACCGTCGACACCGTCTTTACCGTCGACACCGTCCTTGCCGTCGACGCCGTCCTTGCCGTCGACGCCGTCCTTGCCGTCGACGCCGTCCTTACCGTCGGAACCCTTCAGGGATGCAAGCCAGTCATCCAGTGTGCCCTCATAGCCGTTTGCTACGGCCAGCTCATAGGCAGAAAGGCCATTGGTGCCATCTTCGCCGTCGATGCCATCCTTGCCATCGATGCCGTCTTTACCATCGGCGCCGTCTTTACCATCGATGCCGTCTTTACCATCGACGCCATCTTTTCCGTCGGCACCCTTCAGAGATGCCAGCCAGTCATCTAGGGTACCCTCGTAGCCGTTTGCTACGGCCAATTCATAGGCGGA
>JAFNZX010000345.1 GCA_017382615.1 Clostridia bacterium
ACGCGCCTCGGTCAGGCGGCGTTCTGACAGCCCACCGGGCTGTCATTCATTGCGCCGCCTCCTTCGAGTCCTTCATCAAAAGCCCCTGCCAAAAAAGATAAGGGAACGCGATTGCGTTCCCTTATCTTTTTTGGCAGGGGCAGAAGGACTCGAACCCACGACCCTTGGTTTTGGAGACCAGTACTCTACCAACTGAGCTATACCCCTGTGCACAACGTGTATTATAACACATCGTTTTGCATTTTGCAAGCCCTTTTTGAAAAAAATTCAAAAAAATTTATGATTTTTTTGAATTCCAAAAAAATGGCGGCATTTTTGGCAATATTGCTGATTTTTACAAAATATCCGTTTGTGAATTGACACGGGGGTGGGTTATCATGTAAAATAAAGGAAAGAAACGCTTCCAAACTCAAAGAAAGGAAACGACACCATGAAAAATTTCAAACGCGTTTTACTCTTTATGCTTTGCGGTGTGATGCTGTCAGGTGCTTGCATGACAGCCTGCAAGCAAAAGCCTTTGCCCGATGATCCCTCGACCGACACGCAGGATACCGAGGCAACTACCGAGGCAACTACCGAGAGCGGTACGGTCGCGCCCGACGTGCCTGAATACGTTGAGCCCGTGCTTACGGGTCCGCATGCCGATACCATCATGCTCTCCAACCGTCTTGCGGACGGCGTGCAGGCATACTATGCAAACCCCGCGCGCAGCGTCTATCGCATCCAAAACCAAAATATGCGCTTGGACTACGGTATCTCCACCGCGTTCCCCATGCAGGTCATGTCCTTGCAGAATGCGCAGGGCGGCGTGTATCTGGAGAACACCATGGACGTTTTTGTGAACATGACGGACGGCAGAAGCTATCTTGCCTCCGAGTCGATCGCCGCACCTCACACCAACGTCTACCGTATGGGTTACTATTACTATGACGCGCACGTGATGGGGCAGAATTTCATGGGCGGTGCTGACGTGCAGGACGAAATGGCGTTTTCCATTACCAAGGCAAACGTCAAGGGGCACGACGTTGCCGATCTGACCATTAAGGACGGTGTGATCTCCTATACCGTTAACGGTGGTGACCCGTATGCATATACCGTTCAGGGCAACAAGAAGGGGCTTTACTATCAAGCATCCGACTATAACGCCGTACAGTTTTCCATCAAGACCACGGCTACCGCGGGTGAAATGTACTTTATTGCAGGAAGCGCAACCGGACACAATCCGCAGCAAATGGTGCGCTTTGAGCTGCCGGGCAACGACGAATGGGTTACTTATACGTTGGTGTTGAGCAATGCGACCGATTATACGGGCAAGGTTTCCTCTCTGCGCTTTGACGTGGGCGGGGCAGGGGACACCGTGCAGATCAAGGATATCAAGGCGATTAAGCTGGACGAGTCCGCGCCCGCGCTGCTCTTGGACAGAACCTTCCATACCTATTCCGACAAGCTCAATCAGGTGCTGCACTTTGTTGCCACCGAGCCCGTCAAGGATATTGCAAGCCTTGGCATGATCACGCGCATTGCCGCAGACACCGTGGATAAGCTGATCATCAAGGACGCGGGCGGCACGCACACCTCGCTTGACGGCGTGGATTTTGACACTTGTGAGTACGTGGGCTTTGATATCAAGGGCGCAGGCGTGCTTGGCTTTATCCTGCTGCCGCACGAAAACAGCGGCAAATTGGAGGTCACGCTTGCGGACGGCACGTATACCGTGACGCAATCTGCGTGCCCTGCGGGCGGCGTGATCAATGCCGACCCGTATACCACCAAGGATGACTTCTACATGGGCCACCGTCTGTACACCGACGAGAGCCACACGTTTGACGCGTTCCTGACCGAAGCCGAGAACGAGCGTCATCCGCTGGACACCTTTGCGGGCGGTCAGTACGTCGGCTACGACGCGCTGCGCGGTGCATACCGCTACTCCATGGACGGCACGGGCTTTAACGAGCCCTTCTTCAAGGAGCAGAACCGCCACTATACCGC
>JAFNZX010000346.1 GCA_017382615.1 Clostridia bacterium
GATTATCGATACCGCAGGCAGACTGCACAACAAGACCAATCTGATGAACGAGCTGGCAAAGATCAACCGCGTCATCGACCGCGAGCTGCCCGGCGCGGCACGCGAGAACCTCTTGGTGCTGGATGCAACGACCGGTCAAAACGCCATCATGCAGGCAAAGGAATTCGGCAAGGCGGCAAACATCACGGGGCTTACGCTCAACAAGCTGGACGGCACTGCAAAGGGCGGTATCGTGCTTTCCATCAAGCGCGAGCTGGGCATTCCCGTGAAGTTTATCGGCGTGGGCGAGAAGATCGACGACATGCAGGAATTTGTAGCCGAAGAGTTTATCAAGGCATTGTTTGATCAGTAATCTCAGAGATATGAAGATCGTACTTGCATCACACAACAAGCATAAAATAGGCGAGCTGAAGAGAATTCTCTCGCAGTCCATTCCCCGGGTGGAGGTCTACTCGCTGGACGAGGTGGGATTGACCGATGAAATCGAAGAAAACGGCACGACCTTTGCCGAAAACGCTACCATCAAGGCGCGCGCAGCTGCTATGAGCGGCTATATTGGCGTGGGTGACGACTCGGGACTTGAGGTCAACGCGCTTGGCGGTGCGCCCGGCATCTATAGCGCAAGATACGCAGGCGAGCACGGCAACGATGAGGCAAACAATCAGCTGTTGCTCAAAAATTTGGAGGGAGAGCAGGATAGAAGCGCTGCATTCGTGTGCGCTATTTCCTGCGTGTTCCCGCATGAACCGGGCAGTGCGCACGTCTTCCTTGGTAAAACCGAGGGCGAAATTTTGCACGCCTACAGAGGAGAGGACGGCTTTGGCTACGATCCGCTTTTCTACTATCCTCCCATGGATAAGACCTTTGCCGAAATGACGGCAGACGAAAAAAACAGCATCAGCCACCGCGGCAAGGCAATGCAGCTGCTGGTTGATTTCTTAGTAAAGAATAATAACGGAGTTTGATATGATTACAAGTAAGCAAAGAGCATACCTGCGCAGCCTGGCGCACGATCTGCCTACTATTATGCAGGTTGGCAAGGGCGGCTTGGGGGATAACATGCTCAAGACCTTTTCGGACGCACTTGACGCAAGAGAGCTGATCAAGCTGGGCGTTCTTGATAACTGTGAATATACCCCCCGCGATATTGCGGACGCGCTTGGCGAGGCGCTGGAGGCTGAGGTGTGCGGTGTGATCGGCAGAAAGATCATTCTGTACCGCCGCTCGGAGAAAAAGAAAAATCGCATCGAGCTGCCCTGATATGCTGCGCGTAGGAATTTACGGCGGCACGTTTTCTCCCGTGCACGCGGGACACGTGGCGGCGGCAAAGGCGTTCATGGAGCAGATGTGGCTGGACGTGCTGTACGTGATCCCCACGGGAAACACGCCGCATAAGCAAATGGACGGCGAGGTCACCTCTGCTCAGCGCCTGCGCATGTGCGAGCTTGCATTTGCGGACGTGGAGGGCGTGATCGTCAGCGATATGGAAATGCGCCGCGAGGGCAAGAGCTTCACGGTGGATACCTTGGAGGCGCTTGCAGGCGAGGACAGACGCTTGTTCTTGCTTTTGGGCACGGATATGATGCTGACGCTGGGATCATGGCGCGCACCCGAGCGCATCTTTGAGTTGTGCTATCCCGTGTACGTGCGCCGCGAGAGCGACAAGGCACTGGACGAGCAGATCGTGCAGAAGATTGCAGAATACAACCAAAAATACGGCAAGGTGGTGCGCAGGATCGTGACCGATCCCATTGAGGTCAGCTCGACCGAGATCCGCACCGCGATCCGTGCAGGGCAGGGAATCGAGCATCTCGTGCCCGCGCGCGTTGCCGCATATATGAAGGAAAACGGGTTATACCAATGAACAATGCATTGATTTTACAGCTGCGCGAGCGCGTGACGGCAGATATGTCGCCAAAGCGCGCGCGTCATACGCTGGCTGTTGAACAAATGGCGGCAAGATTATCTGTCTTGTACTGCCCCGAAAAGGAGCAAATGCTGCGCGTGGTGGCACTCTTGCACGACGTGACAAAGGAATGGAGCACCGAGCGTCACGCGGCGTTTTTGAAAGAGCACGGCACCACGCCCACAGCCATGGATCTGGCAGCTCCCAAAACGTTGCACGCAAAAACGGCGGCGCTGCTCATTCCCGAGCAGTATCCCGAATACGCAGATGACGAGGTCATCTCTGCCGTGCGCTACCACACCACGGGCAGAGAGGATATGACCTTGACCGAGCAGATCGTCTACCTTGCCGACTACATTGACGACTCGCGTACCTTCCCCGATTGCGTGACCTTACGTAACGCATTCTGGGGTGCTGCACCCGAGAATATGACGCAAGAGGAGCGCAAGGAGCACCTGACGCGTGTGCTGGTGCAGTCGTTTGATTTGACCATTGCGGGGCTGATCGAGGACGGTGCACCCGTCAGCGCAGATACGTTTTTGGCAAGAAACAGCCTGATTTTGAAACTGAAGATTGAAAAGTAAACGAAAAATAGAAAGGAACACACCATGGAAGAGATTCTGAACAACGAAAATCAAAATAAAAAGCCCTCTCTGATCGGCGCAACCCCTCTGCAGTTAGCAGAGGCAATTGCCGAGATTTTGGACGATACCAGAGCCAAGGATATCAAGATCGTGGAGCTCAAGGACAAGACCGACATTGCGGAATATTTCGTGCTGGCAAAC
>JAFNZX010000347.1 GCA_017382615.1 Clostridia bacterium
CCGCATGTTACGCCCCTTGTCCGCATATATTCAAACGAGAATGATTTGGGGGTGGTGGACATCAGGGCGACTGTTTATGCGGGGCTTTCCGAGGCAGAGGTGGCGGCGGCACGCCAGGCGCATGGCGAGAACGTGCTTTCAAGGAAAAAGAAAAAGGGATTTATCCGCCAATTCGTAGGCAATTTGGGTGATCCCATCATCAAGGTGCTGCTGTGCGCGCTTGGAATCCATATCCTTTTGATGTTTCGGCAGGCGGATTGGTTTGAAACGGTTGGCATTGCTGTGTCGGTGTTTCTTGCCACGCTGATCTCTACCGTGTCGGAGTACGGCTCGGAGGCGGCGTTTGCAAGGCTTTCCGAGAGCTGCGGTGCGGGAGCGTGCCGCGTGCGCAGAGAGGGCAAGGTCAAGCAGGTAGCGGCAAGTGAGATCGTGGTGGGCGACGTGGTGCTCTTGCAGGCGGGGGACATGATCCCTGCGGACGGCAGAATGCTGACGGGACGCTTGCGCGTGGATCAATCCGGCATGACGGGTGAGAGCGCGGCTGTGCAGAAAGCCCCGGGCGGCGGGGAGCGGACACCGCACAACGAGGCGTTTGTGTTCGGCGGCTGCACCGTGCTGCAGGGCGAGGGCGAGATGCTGGTCGAGGCGGTAGGTGACGCCACCTTCTTGGGCGGCATTTCCACAGAGGTGCAGAGCGAGGTGCGCGACAGCCCACTCAAAGTGCGCCTTGGCAAGCTGGCGGGGCAGATCTCGCGCCTTGGTTATACCGCAGCGGTCTTGGTGGCTGTTGTGTATTTGCTCAATTCCTTCGTGCTGGACGCGGGATTTGACGGGGAAATCATTTTGCACCGCCTGCGCGACTGGCAGTTCGTGCTCGAGCACCTGTTCCGCGCCTTGACGCTGGGGCTGAGCGTCGTGGTCATGGCAGTGCCGGAAGGCTTACCGATGATGATCGCGGTGGTGCTTTCCTCCAACGTAAAGCGCATGGTGCGCGACAACGTGCTTGTCAGAAAGCCCGCGGGCATTGAGGCTGCGGGCAGTATGAATATTCTCTTTACCGATAAAACGGGCACGCTGACGCACGGCAAAATGCGCGCTACCGAGCTGGTGTTGGGCACGGGCGAGACGGTACGTCTGCCACTGCCCTTGCACGATGCGTTGGCTGAGCAATACCGTCGCGCCTGCCTTTGCAACACATCTGCCCAAGCAGAGCAGGATGCGAGCACCGGACGCGTGCGTGCACTGGGCGGCAACGCGACCGATCGGGCGCTCTTTGAAAGTGCGCTGACCGATCCCAAGGTCCTGCCCACCGCCCCCGAGTGTGCCGTCTGGCGGCTGCCCTTTGAAAGTGAGCGCAAGTATGCAGCGGCACTGGTGGGCGGCACGGTGCAGATCAAGGGTGCGCCGGAGCGCATTTTGCCTTACGTCAAAAGAGTTTTGGACGCGCAAGGCAGGGAGGTCACGGCAGATGCAGCCGCCTTGCGTGCGCTTGCGCAAAAGCCTGCGAGCGAGGGCAAGCGCGTGCTTGCCTTGGCGTACTGCCGCGAGGGCGGCACGCAAGCCTCTTATGCGGCGGGCGCGTTCGGGGCACTCGTGCTGATCGGCTTTGTGCTCTTGGAGGATGGCTTGCGGCGGGAAGCTCCGCGTGCGGTGGCGGACTTGCGCGGCGCGGGCGTGCAGGTGGTCATGATCACGGGCGACGGCAAAGAGACCGCCGAGAAGATCGCGCGTGCGTGCGGAATCTTAGGCGGCGGTGTGGACGTGGTATTGGAGGGCAGCGAGCTTGCCGCCATGAGCGACGACAAGGTGCGTGCACTCCTGCCGCGCATCGGCGTGGTGGCGCGTGCCATGCCTGCCGATAAGAGCCGACTTGTGCGGCTTGCGCAGCAGCTTGATTTGGTGGTGGGCATGACGGGCGACGGCATCAACGACGCGCCCGCGCTGCGCGCCTCGGACGTGGGCTTTGCCATGGGGGATGGCACGCAGGTAGCTCGTGAGGCAGGGGATATCATCCTACTTGACAACAATCTTGCTTCGGTCGTTAACGCCGTGCTGTACGGGCGCACCGTGTTCAAAAGCATTCGCAAATTCATTGTGCTGCAGCTGACCATGAATTTCTGCGCGGTGGGTGTTTCCATGCTCGGTCCCTTCCTTGGGTTTGATGCACCCGTGACCGTGGTGCAGATGCTGTGGATCAACATGATCATGGACACCCTGGGCGGTCTTGCCTTTGCGGGGGAAGCACCCAAAAGATTCTACCTGAAGGAAGCTCCCAAGAAGCGCGACGAGCCCATTCTCAACGGCTATATGATCTTTCAGATTATTTGGCAGGGGCTTGCGACCGTGGGCGTGTGCCTGTGCATGCTGGTCGTGCCTGCCATTACGGGGCGATTCCGTGCAGCACCCGATGATATTTATCTGCTGACCGCGTTTTTTGCTCTGTTTATTTTCATGTCGGTGTGCAATTGCTTCGGGGCGCGTACCGACCGCCTGCGCCTTTTTGCGGGCATTGGCAAAAATCCCGGGTTTATCGGCATTATGCTTGCCGTGACCGCCATTCAGATCGCGTTCGTCTACCTTGGCGGCAGCGTGCTGCGCACAGCACCCTTGACCCCTGCCGAGCTGGGCTTTACCTTCTCGCTTGCCCTCTTAGCCATTCCCACCGAGCTTTTGCGCAAGATCATCTGGCGTTTGTGCGGTAAAAAGACGGGGTATTGAAACGGGCGACCTACGGAGAATCTTGTAATTTGGGCAATATCTCGTATGGCGAACTGTGTTCGCCCGCGGGCGTTCGCAGAACGCCCCTACGAAATGCTTGTGTGGGGCGGGCGGATATGCAAATCCGCCCCTACGATGGTATGTGTGAGAAGATATTCGATACGCGGTGCGCTACGCACTCAGCTTATCAATGCGCATGACTGCCACCGACATATCGTCCCGGCTGCCCGATTCGCGGGCGTGGAGCAGTATGGTTTCCTTTAGCACTGCCGGATCGGAAAGGGGATTGCTCGAGAGCAGCGAGATCAGCCAGGGGCAATCCTCGTTGCCGCCCGTGATGCCGTCGCTGACCATGACGATGACGTCCCCCTCGGATAGCTCAAAGGGGATGATTTGCGCCTGCACCGCGTGCATAATGCCAATGGGCGGTGTGTGCGCTTTGAGCTTTAAGAGCTGCTTGCCGCGCAGCACGAAGGAGGGAACGGCACCGCTTTTGATAAAGTGTGCCGTGCCCGTGAGCAGGTCAATGCGTACCATGTCGATGCCCACCGAGCACTCCGCCTCGGGAATGTCCGAGTGCGAGCGCAGGTAATTATTAAGCATGCGCAGGCTGATTTCCGGGCTGTTGCCTGCGTAAAGCATTTTTTCAAGGAATACCGTACAGACCTCTGCACAAAAGGCGGCTTGCCTTCCGCTGCCCATGCCGTCGGTTAAAATGCCGTAAAAGTAGGAGCTTTTACCCGCAAAGCAGCAAAGGGCATCGCCCGATGGGGCGTCGGGATCTGCGGAGGACTGGGCAGGGGCGGGGATGACTCCGGTGGCGCACGCCACGGAAAATCTGTCTCTTGCGCACAGCATCATGACGGTGCTGTCCTTGGATATTTCAAATACGGGAGCAGCCAGCGGTGTGCCGCATATGTTTTCAATTGCCTCGCGCAAGGCATCGGGCGTGGTGTGTCCTGCGCCAAACCCAACGCCGCGCGCACAAATGCGCTTGGCGCGCTTACCGCTGACCACAATGCTGCCAAGGGCGATGCCTTGCTCTGTCAGATAGCGATAAATGCGCTCGCCAGTTTGCGCGTCGGTGCAAAATTCCTCGTTATTCTCACGCAAAGCATCGGTCAGCAGATCGGCAATGGCGGCGTAATCTGCAGCAAATACGTGCGTGCGCTCCTTTTGCAAAAGCTCTGCCGTAGCACTGGCACATTGCTCGTTGGCACTTGCTAAAATGCGATCGGTACGCGTACAGGCAGAGAGCAGGCGTGTGGGCAGGCAAGCGGCGTCAGCTTTGCCGTTCAGGTGTAAGGCTGAGGTCAGCTTGCCAATGCCCTCTAAGGTGGTGCTGTATTCCGAGCCCCAGCAAATCTCGCGGCGCGGGCAATCGGCACATGCGCTTTCAAAGGCGGTGTCGCAAATGCGGCGCAGATCCAAAAGGGCAGGGCGGCGCAGCTTATCGGAAAGCTCATAAAAGGTCTCGGAAAGTCCCGTAAATGCCTGCACCATGCGCTCGGTGCGCTCCGAGGCACTCAGGTTTCGGTTTTCCTGCGTCACAAGGCGTGCAAATTCGCTCTCACCCACAAAATCGCAGTCCTCGGTCTCCACCTCGGCTGCATCCGCAGCGGGCAGCAGCCATTTGTCTGCGGCAAACAGCAAAGCACCGCCGGTCATGACGGTGGGTAAGGCTGTAACCATGCTCCAAAAACCACCGATCAGGGCGATCCAACCAAGTGCTGCAGCAAGCGCGGCGGCAAGAGAGAGCCTGTCCGAAAGCTGGGAGCAAAGCGCCCACAGCACAAGACCTATGATAAAGATGGGGGAGTGGATGGGATCAAACGCCACCCCGCATCCCACTGCGCACATCATGGCTGCCACAAAGCCGCGCCGCTTGAGCGTCAGATATACCAAAAGAGATACCAGCACGGGTGAGAGCATTATGCCAAGCAGTGCAAAGGGGCGCGCAGCATACGTTGCGCTCATGCAAAGTGCCGTCAGTGCCACGTAGCCCGAAAGGCGGTGCTGTTTTTCGGGGGCAAAAAAGGGTACGGTCAGCCAAACGCCTAAGGGGACGGCAAGGAGCAAAAACAGCGTGCCGAACAGATCGTAGTACATAAAGCCGCCGATTGCTATGGCAAAGCCGCCTGCGATCAATGCACCGATTGCACCGGTCATAATGCGCAGCACGGGGGCTTCGCAAAACAGCTGCGGCTTTTGCAGATTGGGGTCAGCCTCGGGCAGTGCGGGGCGCGGCCCGAAAAAGCCGCCGTCCTCTATCTGCAGGAGCGCGGCACTGAATTTATCGTTTGGCAGTGGGGGCAGCTTGCGCAAATTTGCTCTGCCGCTGCCCACCAGTAAGGTGACTGCAATGCGCAAAATCAAAACCCCCAGATATGCGCAAAGATATCCCCAGGGGGCATCCGTAAACGGCAGTGAGGCGCAAAGCCCCGTGAAAATAAAGGGAATACCGCTGTTGGCTGCGCAAAGCAGCACCAAGCCTGCGGGATAAGTACCGAAAAATGCGCTGAAAACGCCGAGCAGCCAGGAAATCAGCATGATCCCCGTGCCGCGTACAATGCTCAATAGCAGGCGTCTGCGTCGGGCAGCCGACGCGGTGTGCAGCCGCATTTTAGTCTTGCCGAAGGCTTGACCCGTATCACTTGCGACAAATTCCGTATTTTGTTGCATATTTGTGTCCTCCAAAAAGTCCTTTTGTAAAGATTATAGCGGAAAAGGGCTGCCTTTTTTGTCAATTCGGCACGAGGGGAAAGTGCACAAAAGGTGTCAAACGGGGAGGAAAGTGTGGGGAAAGTGGTGTTGCATGGCGCAAACGTGGGAGAAAATGTGGGAGACGTGTCGGGAAAAGACGTTTTTTTGTGCACGATTGTATCAAAAAAGGCTTTACAAAACCGAACAAATGTGCTATAATGGGCGTGAAAGCGAGGTGGATACGATGCAAAGCAAGACCGTGTGCTTTACAGGGCACAGACAAATTCAGGAGGCGCATATGATGGCGTTGCCCGCGCTGCTAAAGGCAGAAATTGCCAAGCAGGCAGAAGCAGGGGCTGTGTGCTTTCGTGCGGGCGGGGCGATCGGATTTGACACGCTTGCTGCGCTGTGTGTCATAGAGCAAAAAAAGCAGTATCCACACATCAGGCTGGAGCTGATCCTGCCTTGCCGCGACCAGGACGTTGCATGGAGTGAGGCTGACCGCCGTGCTTATCGATTTGTGCTTGCCGAAGCGGATCACGTGATCTGCCTGCACGAGCGGTATTGCGAGGGGTGCATGCTGGAGCGTGACCGCCGATTGGTGGAGGGAAGCGACGTTTGCATTGCGTTTTTGACCAAAAGCAAGGGCGGCACGGCATATACCGCCTCATACGCACTCAAAAGCGGATTGGAATTTGTGAATTTGTATGATGCTATGACGTAAAAAAACGGAGAAACGCAAGGATTCGTAAGGATTTTGCGTTTTCTCCGAAAAATCTATTGACAAAACTTTCGTGTCGTGCTATAATAATACGGTCGATTTCGGGGTGTGGCACAGTTTGGTATGTGCGCGAATTTCCTTCGGAAATGGTTTCGGGTCCATGAGGGCTTGATCGAATCCCCGAAAAAACAACAAAAAAACATCGGGGTGTGGCACAGTTTGGTATGTGCGCGAATTTCCTTCGGAAATGGTTTCGGGTCCATGAGG
>JAFNZX010000348.1 GCA_017382615.1 Clostridia bacterium
GCCGTGCCGGGGGTGGGATAGTAATCCTGCACCTGCTCGGGCGCGTAGTGGTGACGCTTGAGGCACAGCGCAAGCTCGACCGCATCGCCCAAGGTAGAGCCGGGGTGGCTGGACATGAGATAGGGTACGAGATATTGCTCCTTTCCGCAAGCGGCGCACAGATCGAAATATTTGTCACGGAATTGCTCGTAGACCGTGAAATCGGGCTTGCCCATGGCGCGAAGCACGGGCGAGGAGCAATGCTCGGGCGCAACCTTAAGCTGACCCGATACGTGATCCTTGACTAACTTCTTGAAAAACGCGTCGTCCTTGTCGAGCAGTAAATAGTCAAAGCGGATGCCCGAGCGGATAAAGACCTTTTTGATGCGGGGCAGGGCTTCGATTGCTTGGAGCAGCTCGATGTACTCGGTGTGATCCACCTGCAAATTGGGGCAGGGCTTGGGAGCGAGGCACTTTCTGCCGGGGCAAACGCCGTCGGTCAGCTGTTTTTGGCAGGCAGGAGCGCGGAAGTTTGCGGTAGGACCGCCCACGTCGTGAATGTAGCCCTTAAAGTCGGGCATTTGGGTAATTTTCTTGGCTTCCTCCACGCAGCTCTCGATACTGCGCGAGCGCACCGTGCGTCCCTGATGGAAAGCGAGTGCGCAGAAGTTGCAGCTGCCAAAGCAGCCGCGGTTGTGCGTGACTGAGAAGCGCACCTCTTCAATGCCGGGCACGCCGCCGTCCTTTTGGTAGGACGGGTGATAGGTACGGGTATAGGGCAGGGCGTAAACGTGGTCAAGCTCCTCGCGCTCAAGCGGCGGCATGGGCGGGTTTTGCACCAGCATCTTGCCGTCGTAAAGCTCGCAAATGGCTTTACCGGTAATGCTGTCCTGGTTTTTGTACTGTACGCCGAATGCGCGGGCATAGGCAGCCTTGTCGGTCTTGAGCTCGTTGTAGTCAAAGGTCGCGGCTACGGGGAAGTGCACCGTGTCCTCGGGCTTGCCTACCCATACCGTGCCGCGCACGTCGCGGATCTTTTTGATCGGGACGCCTTTGTCGAGCAGCTGTGCCAGGCGCACGAGAATCTTTTCGCCCATGCCGTAGGTCAGAATGTCGGCGCGGCTGTCGATGAGCAGCGAGCGGCGCACGCGATCCTCCCAGTAGTCGTAATGGGCAAAGCGGCGCAACGACGCCTCCAAGCCGCCAAGGATGATCGGAATATCGCCGTACGCCTCGCGGATGCGGTTGGAATACACGATGGTTGCGCGGTCGGGGCGTGCGCCCATCTTGCCGCCTGCGGAATAGTAATCGTAGGTGCGCTTTTTCTTGGAAACGGTGTAGTGCGCCACCATGGAGTCAATGTTGCCCGCCGTGACCAAAAAGCCAAGTCTGGGGCGGCCAAAGGTGCGAAAGGCGTCGGCGCTTTTGTAATCGGGCTGGGAGAGGATGGCAACGCGGAAGCCTGCGTCCTCCAGCACGCGCGAGATAATGGACACGCCAAACGAGGGGTGATCCACGTAGGCGTCGCCCGTGACGTATACGAAATCGGGCGCATCCCAGCCAAGATCTGCCATTTCGGCAGCGTTTATGGGTAAAAATCCGTTGTTTTTAACTTCAGACATGGATGTAATTTCCTATCGGTTTTTATTTTTGGTAAAGAAGCGAATGATTGCGGAAATGAATTTCGGGGTCTTGACGGTCATGACCTTCATAGCAGATCTCCTTTCGGCTTTTTGCTAAAAGGATATGCCGCAAGTGTCAAAAGCGTTACGCCTCGCGTGATTCAATGATATAAAGTCCGCCCTTTTTGACAGTGACCATGGCGCAGTTGCCTGTGATCTCGTTGGAAACGGCAAATTGCAGCCTGCGGTGCACGGGCTGCTTTTTGAGCTCGTACTTGCAGCCCTGAATGCTGACGCCCTTGCAGGTGTCGTCGGCGGCAATCAGGGAGAGGTACTTGAAGTCGCTGCGTAGGATGATGATGCCGGAATTGCGGATAAAGCGCGCGCGGTTATAGCCGTCGGTGATATATCCCATGACGCGGCGCGCGTACAAGTCCTCCAGAATGCAGAGGTTGGCAAGCGTGTGGTCAAGTCTGCCCGAAAGGCCGCCTACGAGAATGATCTCGTCTGCGCCACGCGCGATGGCGGTTTCAATGCAGACCTGCGAGTCGGTCAGATCCTTCTCTGCAGGCAGTTCGATGATCTCAATGCCGTCGTCCACGCGCTGTTTGGAAAAGGAATCAAAGTCTCCCACGGCTACGTGTACGGGGTGACCGAGCTTTTTGGCGTTTTGGTAGCCGCCGTCCGCGGCAATGCAAAGGTCACCGTCGGCAGGCTTTTCAGTGATATGGTCGGGGAAGATCGCACCTCCCACGTAAATAAATGCTTTCATTGCGTTCCCCTCTCAGTCCCAGTCGTGCTTGTTTTTGAGTACGTCGTAAATGGCAACAAAGCTGTCGTGGCGGGATTTGGCAATCTCGCCTCTCTTAACGGCTTCCAGGATGGCGCAGCCCTGCTCCTTGGTGTGGGAGCACTTGGTAAAGCGGCAGTTTCCCAGATGCGGCGCGAATTCACGCATGGTCAAGGGGAGGTCGTCCTTGGTAAAAAAGTTGAAGCGGGCAAAATCCAGCATGGAAAAGCCGGGGGTGTCGGCTATGTAGCCGCTTTCTGTGCCGGGCATACGGAAAAGCTCTACCGTGCGCGTGGTGTGCTTGCCGCGCTCGATCTTGCGGCTGACCTCACCCGTCTGCAGCTCCAAGGCAGGGAACAGTGCGTTGAGCAGCGTGGATTTGCCCACGCCCGAAGCGCCTGCAAAGGCGGAAATGCTGCCCTCGCAGTGGGTCTTGACGTATTCGCGCAGCGCGTCCACACCGTAGCCGTCCTTGCTGCAGGTACAAAAGGCGTCAAAGCCCGCGCCCGCGTAAAGCGCGCGCAATTCTTCTGCGTAATCGGGGTTTGCGTCGTATTTGGTCACCACGATGACGGGGGTGATGTGATGGTGCTCCAAGATGCAGATCAGCTTGTCCACGGTTTCCAGAACGGGCAAGGGCTTGGCGGCGGCAAGCGTGACGAACATGATATCTAAGTTTGCAAGCGGGGGACGAATGAGCGCATTTTTACGCTCCTCGATATCCGCAATCATGGCGTCGCCCGTGGGGTCAAACTCCAAGGACACAATATCACCCACCAAGGGGGTCAGATTTTCATGCCGAAAAGCCCCCTTTGCGCGGCAGGCAACGGGGGGATTTTGGTCGGGGAACTGCACTTGATAAAGGCCGCCAACACCCTTGATGATTCTTCCTATGTTGGTGTTTTCCATGTATGATAGATCCTTTTTTATGATTGCGATTTTTGATCCGCGCGGCGCAGCTGTCCGCAAGCGGCGTTGATGTCCGCGCCCAGCCTTCTGCGCACCGTTGCGCGCACGCCCTTCTTTTCCAAAGTAGCGGCAAACGCCTTGATCGCCTTGTCGTCCGAGCGGTCAAAGCCGGTCTCCTCCACGGGGTTGACGGGAATTAAGTTGACGTGAATGGGCATGGTATCCGTGCGCGAGCGCAGGCGGGAGTTGAGCACGTTTGCAAGCTGCTCAGCGGCAGCGACAGAGTCGTTTTTGCCGCGAATGAGCGTGTATTCAAAGGAAATGCGCCTGCCCGTGGCTGCAAAGTAGTCCTTGCATGCCGAGAGCAGCGCGTCCACGCCCCATTTTTGGTTGATGGGCATGATAGAGGAGCGCGTCGTGTCGTCGCAGGCGTGCAGGGAGATGGAGAGCGTGATGGGCAGGTCGTGCTTGGCAAGCTCGTAGATCTTGTCAACTACGCCGCAGGTGGAAAGCGAGATGTGGCGGTAGCCGATGCAAATGCCGCCCTCAACGTTGACCAGCCGGAGAAATTTGACCACGTTGTCAAAGTTGTCAAGCGGTTCGCCGATGCCCATCATGACGATACCGCCGATGCGGGCGTCCGGATCGTCTGCGCTGATGTCCTTTTGCGCGGCAATGACCTGACCGATCAGCTCTGCAGGACTCAGGTCGCGCACGCGACCGCCAATGGTGGAGGCGCAGAATTTGCAGCCCATGCGGCAGCCCACCTGCGAGGAAATGCAGATGGTGGAGCCGTGCTTGTAGTGCATGACCACCGATTCCACGCAGTTGCCGTCCTCAAGCTCAAAAAGGTATTTAATGGTGCCGTCAATGGCGGAAACTAACTTGCGGCGCACCGCGGGCAGGTGATAGGTGGTCACCTCTGCGAGCTTTGCCACGGTCTTTTTGCCCACGTTGGAAATTTCAGCGGGGGCAAGACCCTTGTGCAGCCCCTCAAAGAGCTGACGCGCGCGGTATTTTGGCTCGCCGAGCTGTGCCATCAAGGCTTCAAGCTCCTCGGGGAGCAGGGAGAGAATGTTTTGCATGTTGTTCTCCGTATTGATTGTGAATTGGTGAGATGATATGTCGGTTGCGCGATGGGGCATTGCCTTGTAGGGGCGACCATTGGTCGTCCCGACAAAACGGTGCCGATCATGTTTCCCCATACGGTTGTCCAAATGGGTTTACACGGGACGACCAATGGTCGCCCCTACGTTATGATATATACGTTCGCTTAATGCATTTTACGTAATTTTGCAATAAAGAACCCGTCGGTGCCGTGCGTGTCGGGCAGAAGCGTCAGCATACCGCCCTCGCTTTGGATATCGCCCACGGCAAAATCCTCTGCGGAAAATTCGGGGTGGGATGCCAGAAAACGCGCCACGTTGTGCTCGTTTTCCTCGGGGAAAATGGTGCAGGTGGAATACACCAGCACGCCGCCGTCCTTGACGTAACGGCAGCAGTTTTCCAAAATCGCATACTGAATATCGGGCAGTGCGGCTGCGTCCGCAAGATCCTTATAGCGGATCTCGGGCTTTTTTGCCAGCACGCCAAAGCCGGAGCAGGGCACGTCGCAAAGCACGCGGTCGGCTTTGCCTGCAAGTGCCGGATCAAAATTGCGCGCATCACGCTCGCGCACCTCAATGACGTCAATGCCCAAGCGTGCAGCACCGCTTTGTATCAGCGAAAGCTTGCTTTGGTGCAAATCGCAGGCGAGAATTTTGCCTGTGTTCTGCATTTTGATCGCCGTGCCAAAGGTTTTGGAGCCGGGGCAGGCGCAGGAGTCGATGACAAAGTCATCGGGGCGTGCGTCCAAGGCTTCCACGCAAATCTGCGAGGCAAGGTCTTGCACGAACACTTGTCCGTCTGCCAATTGGGGAGAGCCCGAGGGCACGAAATCCAAAACGCGCAGCGCGGTGGAGGGTGCGTCAAAGCCGTGCACGCGGTAGCCCAGCGCACAAAGCTCACTTGTCATTTGTTCAGGGGAAATTTTAAGCGTATTGACGCGCAGCGTCACGGGTGGTGCGTGGCCAAAGGCTTCCATAACGGATTCCGCGCGCTGTGCACCAAAGATCTCCACCAGCTTTTTGCAAAGCGGTACGGGAATGGAGTAAGTAACCGAAAGGAAGCGGTAAAGATCGCTTGCCTTATCGGGGAAGGGGAGGTCGTGTCCGCGGCGCGTATATTCACGCAATACGGCGTTGACAAAGCCGCGTGCACGGCGGGGGGCAAGAGAGACCGTCTCGCTCACGGCAGCGTGCGCGGGAATGCGGTCAAGGTAGCGCAGCTGGTAAAGTCCCATGCGCACTAAATTGCGCACCGTGCCGTCTAAGGTTTCCATGGGGCGTGAGGAAAGCGCGTCCGCCATATAGTCCAGCGTCAGTCTGCGCTCGGTCACACCGTACACAAGAATGGTGACCAGCGCCTTGTCGGGCGCGGAAAGATTGCTTTTTTTCAGAGCTGCGTCCAGGGCAAGATTGGTGTATTGTCCTGCCGAATCGGTTTTATTGAGAATTTGCAGCGCAAGGGCGCGTGCGGGATTGAGCGTTTGTTCCATCAGCGTCGTCTCCTGAAAATGAGAATCAAGCGGAACAGCGAGAGCAGCGAGGTAGCAAGAGCTGCTACGTAGGTCATGGCTGCCGCGCTGAGTACCTGCCCTGCTGCGCGGTGCTCCTCCTTGGTCAGCGTGCCCCAACCGTCCAGAATACGCAAAGCGCGGCGCGAGGCGTTAAACTCCACGGGCAGCGTGACCAGCTGGAAGAGGGTGCTGAAGGAATACAGCCCAATGCCGCTGACCATCAAGAAATCAGAGATGGGGTTGGCTGCCTGAATAAAGAAATACGAGATAAAAAGACCGATCAAAAACAGGGGCATAGCCAGTCCCGCACCAATTCTGGTCAGCGGAATGACGGCTGCACGCACGCGGATGGGGAAGTAATCCTGCGCGTACTGCACGGCGTGTCCTGCCTCGTGTGCGGCAACGCCCACGGCAGCGGTATTTGCGCCGCTGTACACCTCGTCGGATAGGCGAATGACGTTTTCTTTGGGGTCGTAGTGGTCGGTCAAGTGTCCGCCCACGCGCTCGATGGAAACGTCGTAAAGTCCGTTGTCGTCCAATATTTTACGTGCTGCCTGCGCGCCCGTAATGCCGCGTGAGGTCCTGATTCCGCTGCCCCACGTAAACGCGCGATTGACGCGGTATTGCGCGATCAGCGCAAAGATAAATGCGGGGAGCAGCAAAAAGAGTGTCCAGTCGAAAAAGGAATAATAAAACATATATAACTATATAACCTCCGTAGTGGCAGAAAACCTGCCCGCTTGGGATTTTTGCACAAAAAATGAAATGCCTTTTGTATTGAGTGCGATTGATAACTGTTGTGAGTAAAACGTAGAATTTTACGCGCAGAAACCGTTTGGATTCACGCTCTCCCCCCTGCGCTTGGAACAAGCCTGCGCCAGCTGTCCCCCCTCCCGGGGAAACGCTGATTAAATCATGGACAAAGCCTCAAAAATATGGTATAATATAGATACCAAAGGAAAGAGGGGAAAAGACATGGAAAAACAGTTAAATTTTGCAGATATAGAATACGCTAATCGCAGAAGAA
>JAFNZX010000349.1 GCA_017382615.1 Clostridia bacterium
AGTAGCAGCCGATGTCACCCATAGCGCCGATTCCACCGGTGTCCTTCGCGATGAAGGAAGTACCGTAAGGAGTGGGGATACCTCTGCGTCTGCCGCCGCCGGTCTGGATGTAGTAAACCTTACCAAGCTCGCCGCTGTCAACGATCTTCTTGATCATCTGCATATTCGCATCCAATCTGGGCTGGAAGCCGATGGAGAGAACCTTACCGCTCTCCTTTTCAGCCTTCATAACCTCCAAAGCCTCCTCAAGGGTTACGGTAAAAGGCTTTTCCAGCATAACGTGCACGCCCTTGTTGAGCGCGTAAATAGCAGGCTCTGCATGCTGACGGTTATAGGTACAAATAGAAACAGCATCCAGCTGCAGGCTTTCGTCGTCCAGCATTTCCTTATGGGAAGCATAATCGGTCTTTACGCCCTCAACGCCGCCGTCCTTGAAAAACTTAGCAGCCTTACCGGGGATCAGATCGCAGCCCGCAACGATCTCAACGTCGGGCATTTTCTTATAAGAAGCAAGGTGTGCACCTGCGATCCAGCCGCAACCTATGATACCGATTCTCAGCTTTCTGTTGGTGTCAACAACAACCTCATTTTGCTGGTTCTTATAGTCCAGCTTAGCATCCATTTTTTCAGCCATGATAATATCCTCCAAAAAATAATTTATTGTCTTGACGCGCACTTAATAGCCCAGCGTGCGCAAATAGCTTCTGCTCTTTTCAATGCTCTGCAGGGGGGTCAGACCCATAGAGGGAGAATCCTGCTCCACAACTACCCACTGTGCACCTGCAGCCTCGGAAGCGGCGAGGATGCCGGGGAAATCCTGACAGCCCGAGCCAACGGGACGGAACTCAAACGCCTTGACCGTCTCTTGCTTCTTCTCTGCTTCAATGCCGATCAACTCGTACATATTATCCGACTTACCGCCCACGAAATCCTTGAGGTGCACGACGGGTGCTCTGCCGCTGTACTTGGTAATATAGCCGGCAGGATTTTCACCGCCCACGTTGACCCAGCAGGTATCCAGCTCGGTCTGCAGATATTCTGCAGGAACGGTATCGTACAGCACGTCCAGTGCATACTTGCCGTCGATCTTTTCAAACTCAAAATCGTGATTGTGATACAGCATCTGCATCCCCAGCGCCTTTGCCACCTTGCCAAGTGCCAGTGCATTCTTGACCACGTCTGCAAATCCGTCAGTGCCGGGACGGCACTCGGGAGTCAGATACGGAATGGCAACGAACTTGCATCCAATCTCGGCATACTGTCCCAGCACGCCCTCGGGGTCGGCAAGCATATCATAATACGGAACGTGTGCAGAGATCGGCACAAGCCCGATTTCCTCACACATTTTTTTAATCTCGGCGGGTGCGTAGCCGTAAAGACCCGCAAACTCCACGCCGTCATATCCCATGTCCTTGATCTTTTTGAGTGTACCCGGAAAATCCGCCGCAGCGTCATCCCTGACCGAATACACCTGTACCGCTACCGGTAAAGCCATAATGCACCTCCATTTTGAGGATTCTCACCCCATTTTTCTTAATTATAGGACAAAAGGTGCGAGCATTCAAGACATTCATGGGTATTTGCTGGTCAATTATTGCTATTTTGTATAAAATATGGCGATTTGCACATTTAAGCAAATCGCCATTTGTTTATTTTAGCTAAACAGCTGTGCTGTAATCACCCACAGCTCCTTGGTTTGCGCAAACGCTTCTTCCCACATACTCGACGGCATGGGATACTCGACAGTTGCTATTTCAACCGTGACCGAGGGAACGCCCTTTTCCAGCGTAATCCAATCGTTAAGAGAGGCGTCCAGATGCTTATCATAGATCAACTTATAGCCCGTATGCGCGCACACCGCCTCTGCAAGATCAAACGTATCAAGGCGCACGCCGCCCGTCATACCGCAATCCCAGTACACCACCTGCCCTGCCGTATGGAACGCGAGCAGTGCTTCGATTTCGCCAAGACTCTCCACGTACGCGCTGACCGCCTTGGTTTCGGGCTCGGATGCAGCCCTCGGTCCTTTATAATTGCGGAAGCAGGGCGCAAGAATACCCGTTTTGACCTCCGACCAGTTAGAAAGCGCAAAATTACGGTTCAGATCCACGCCGTTGGC
>JAFNZX010000350.1 GCA_017382615.1 Clostridia bacterium
GTTAATATTCGTATGTTATCATGTAATGTGATACATTGTGTCATAATCCCGTATAGGAGGTAAATAGAATGAAAAAAGATAAATGTCCCTGCAAAAAGACCTCTATCGGCGGTCAGGCGTTGATGGAGGGCATCATGATGCGTGGTCCTAAGAAAACCGCAATGGCTGTGCGCAATCCCGACGGTGAGATCGTGCTGGAGGTGTCAAATAACAGCACCCAAACACCCGCGATTGCCAAAATTCCCGTCGTGCGCGGCGTGTATAACTTTGCTATGTCCATGATCCAGGGCTACAAGTGCCTGATGCGCTCTGCCGAGATTTCGGGACTTGAGGAAGCCGAGGAGGAGATGCGCCGCGAAAAGGAAGCCAAAAAGGCTGCCAAGGCAGCAAAGAAGGCGGCAAAGAAGGGCGAGCCCGTAGGGGCGAGTAATTCGGCAGAGCCGAATTGCGAATCGCCCGCAGAAGAACCCGCATCTGTAGGGGCGAATCAAGATTCGCCCGCAGAAGAACCCGCGTCCGTAGGGGCGAATCAAGATTCGCCCGCAGAAGAACCCGCGCCTGCTGCCCCCGCAAAGAAGGAGAAAAAGACCGACAGCGCGTCCTTGACAACCACGCTGGTGATGATCCTTGGCGTTGTGCTTGGCTTGGGACTTGCTATTCTGCTGTTTAAATTCGTACCCACCGCGCTTTACGATCTGATCGTGGGTCTTGTGCCCGTACTCAAGCCCGAGGACGTTGCGCTGGATTCCTTTATCCGTTCGCTGATCGAGGGTATCTTAAAGATCGTCATCGTGGTCGGCTACATGGCAGCGGTTTCCTTGATGAAGGAGATCCGCCGCACCTTCCGCTACCACGGCGCAGAGCATAAGACCATTTTCTGCTATGAGGCAGGGTTGCCCCTGACTGTGGAGAACGTGCGCAAGCAAAAGAGATTCCACCCCCGCTGCGGCACCTCTTTCCTGATTTTGATGGTGCTTGTCAACGTGTTTGTCTCTTTCTTTATCAATCCCGTCTTTATGGCAATCGCTGGCTTCCCCATGGAGGAGCTTGCAGAGGTGTTTAGGCTGCTGCCCACCTTGGTACGTACCGGCATATCCTTAGTATTGCTGCCCCTCGTCATGGGCATTGGCTACGAGCTGCTCAAGCTGGCAGGCAGATATGATACCATCCTCACCCGTCTGATCTCGCTGCCCGGTGTTTGGCTGCAGCACATCACCGTGCTTGAGCCCGATGACAGCATGATCGAATGCGCAATTGCAGCCGTTAAGGAAGTCATTCCCGAGGACGAAAGTGACCGCTGGTAACAAAAATTTATCACAACAGGAGATATAAGTATGAAAATTGTATGCTGTAACGATTACAATGAAATGTCGCGCGTAGGCGCAAATCTTGTCGCTGAGATCGTCAAGTCCAAGCCCGCTTGCGTGCTGGGTCTTGCTACCGGCTCGACTCCCGAGGGACTTTATGCCGAGCTGATTGATATGTACAAGAAGGGTGAGCTGGATTTTTCGGGCGTCACCACGGTCAACCTTGACGAGTATTATCCCATTTCTCCCGAAAACGAGCAGAGCTATCGCTATTTTATGAATACCAAGCTGTTTGACCACGTCAACGTGGACAAGGCAAACACCCACGTTCCGAGCGGCAGCGCAGAGGACGCAGCAGCAGAAGCTGCAAGATACGAGGCCTTCGTGCGCTCGCTGGGCGGTGCGGATATTCAGATTCTGGGCATTGGCAGAAACGGTCACATTGCGTTCAACGAGCCTGCAGAGGCACTGTATCCCGCAACCCACGTTACCGGCTTGACCGAGGACACCATTGACGCCAACGCGCGCTTCTTTGCGAGTGCCGATGAAGTGCCCACCAAGGCTCTGACCATGGGTATGGGTACTATCCTTTCCGCAAAGAAGATCATCATTCTTGCAAACGGCAAGGGCAAGCACGAGGCTGTCTCCGCAATGCTTTCCGGCATGGTGACCACCTCTTGCCCCGCATCCTTCCTCAATTTGCACGCTGACGTGACGTTGATTTGTGACCACGAGGCTTACGAGGGCTGAGATGGATATTGCGACGATCAAAGAGCAGGCAGCAAGGGCAGCTGAGCAGATTTTGGACGCAGCCGGTGCCAAGGCAGGGCAGATCATGGTTGTGGGCTGCTCCTCGTCCGAGATCGCGGGCGGTCAGATCGGGCACGCATCCGCGCCCGAGGTGGCAAACGCGGTGTACGACGCCATCGCAGCGGCTTGCAAAGCGCGTGGCGTGTACCTTGCCGCGCAATGCTGTGAGCACCTCAACCGCGCACTGATCGTGGAGCGCGCATGTGCCGAGAAATACGGACTTTGCGAGGTCTGCGTGCTGCCACAGCCTAAAGCGGGAGGCTCGTTTGCAACCGCTGCATGGGCAGGCATGCAAGAGCCCTGCGCGGTGGAGTATATCAAGGCACACGTGGGCATGGATATCGGCGGCACGCTGATCGGCATGCACCTGTATCACGTTGCCGTTCCCGTACGCATTGAGCAGAACGTCATCGGATGTGCAAGCGTATTGTGCGCACGCACGCGCCCCAAGTTTGTGGGCGGCAGCCGCGCGATCTATCCGGAAACTGCGGGAAGATGAACTTTCTGTAAATAAAGCGCAAAACCCCTTGAAACTTACCTTGGGTAAGAGTGTAAAATGTGGATGATGAAAGCGTCATCCACATTTTTTGAAAGGACTTTGACTATGAAGATGAAGGAAGTCTGTGCGCGTTCGGGGCTGACCGAGCGTGCGGTGAGATTATATTGCGAGCGCGGTTTGGTGCACCCCGAAAAGCGTTGGGAGCGGGGCAGGGAGTATCTGGATTTTTCGGATCACAACCTGCGTGAGCTTGCCATTGTCTCCGAACTGCGTCGCGCAGAGTTTACGCTGGACGAGATCGCGCTGATGTTAGAAGATCCCGCGACGTGCGGCGACGTGCTGGCAGGCTGGAGAGGTAGGATTACCGAGCAAAATCAACGCCTGGAGAGTGCCAAGGATAAGCTTGCCGAGCTTTCGGCGCACGACAGCTTGTCAGCCGAGCGACTTGCCGAGCTGTTGGGGGCAAGGATTGCCGCACACGGCGCAGCACCCTACGAGGGTGAAACTTTTGCCGAGTTTTGTGAAAGAGCTCCCACGGAGAGTGATTATAGCCCCGAAATGCTGGAGCTTTCTCGCAGGGAAGAGAAGCGTGCGTATCGCGGCAGGTTGTTTATGATCTTTTACAGCGTGGTCATGGGCTTTGTCTCGCTGATCTATTGCGGGCTGCTGTATACGCAATCGCAGTCGTTGCTGCCCGGCTTGATTCAGATCGCCATGTTTATCTTCCTGACCGTGTTTTTGTTCCGCGGTACGGTTTGGGCACGTGTGATCGCGGTGATACGCCACGGCTTCAGCGCAATCACGGCTGCCATGTTTATGCCCGAGTATTTCCCGGGTACAAAGGTGTTCGTTGAAAATACCCTTTCCTCGGACGGCACGGTGACACCGATCTACCAAACCATTTCCTTAGACGTGGCGTTGTTCGTTACGGGTATTTTAGGCGCAGCGGTGCTGCTTGATCTGTTCTGCGTGTACATGCTGTGGTTCAACCGCGGCGTCAAGGAGTATCTGTACGACAGGTCTTTGAATTATTGAATAAAGAAACGCGATACCCGATGGGGTTGACAAATTAACGGTGAAAATATGTGAAGCAGAAGTCTTTAGTGGGCTTCTGCTTTTGCTATGGAGATATTACGCGCAGAAACCGATTGTTTTCGCGCTCTCCCCCCTGCGCTTGGAACAAGCCTGCGCCAGCCTTCCCCCCTCCAGGAGGGGGGCTTAGATAGTAGCATCGCGTCCTTCTAAACCGTCACTCAACCGTCAACGGTAACTTGAATTACAAAAATCTGTGCGATAACTGATATTTCAGCGGTCAACTTAAAAAGAATGAGCAGACCACCTACAAAGCCCCCTCCCGGGGAAACGCTGATTAAATCATGGACAAAGCCTCAAAAATATGGTATAATATAGATACCAAAGGAAAGAGGGGAAAAGACATGGAAAAACAGTTAAATTTTGCAGATATAGAATACGCTAATCGCAGAAGAA
>JAFNZX010000351.1 GCA_017382615.1 Clostridia bacterium
AGATGGGCTTCTCGGACGCTTACATCGCTTCCCTTTGGAATTGCCCCGAGATCGACGTTTGGCACCTGCGCGAGCAAAACGACATTTTCCCCGTTTACAAGATGATCGACACCTGTGCCGCAGAGGCGCAGGGATACATCCCCTACTTCTACTCCACCTACGAGCAGGAGAACGAAAGCATCGTATCCGACCGCAAGAAGGTCGTGGTACTGGGCTCGGGTCCCATCCGTATCGGTCAGGGCGTTGAGTTCGACTATTCTACCGTACATGCAGTCAGCGCAATCAGACACGCAGGCTACGAGGCAATCGTTATCAACAACAACCCCGAAACCGTTTCCACCGACTACACCTGCTCGGACAAGCTGTACTTTGAGCCTCTGTGCGTCGAGGACGTGATGAACATCCTGCACCTTGAGCAGCCCGAGGGTGTGATTGCCAGCCTTGGCGGTCAGACCGCGATCAACCTTGCCGCTCCCTTGACTGAGCGCGGCGTCAAGCTGATCGGCACGGATTGCGCTGCAATTGAAAAGGCAGAAAACCGCGATGCATTTGAAAAGGTGCTGTCCTCACTGGGTATTCCCCAGCCCAAGGGTAAGGCTGTGACCGTGATTGAGGACGGCGTGCGCGCCGCTGCCGAGATCGGCTATCCCGTACTGGTTCGCCCCTCCTTCGTGCTGGGCGGCAGAGCAATGCAGATTGTTGCAGACGAGCAACAGCTGCGCACCTACCTGCACACCGCCGTTGAGATTGATGAGGACAAGCCCGTCCTGGTTGACAAATACATCCAGGGTAAGGAGGTTGAGGTTGACGCAGTGTGCGACGGCACGGACGTATTCGTGCCCGGCATCATGGAGCTCGTTGAGCGCACCGGCGTACACTCGGGTGACTCTATCTCCGTATACCCCTCCTTCTCGCTTTCCGACAAGGTCAAGGCAGACATTCTGGACTACACCAAGAAGCTGGGTCTTGCCATCGGAATCGTAGGTCTTTTCAACATCCAGTTCATTGTAGATGACAAGGATGACGTTTATATCATCGAGGTCAACCCCCGTTCCTCCCGTACCGTTCCCTTCCTCTCCAAGGCAACAGGCTACAGCCTTGCCGACATGGGTACGTTGGTTATGCTGGGTCAGACGCTCAAGATGCAGGGCATTACCGAGATCTATCCCGCTGAAAAGAAGCGTTACTACGTCAAAGCACCCGCCTTCTCCTTTGCGAAGCTGCGCGGACTTGACGCTTACCTCTCTCCCGAAATGAAGTCCACCGGTGAAGCCATCGGATACGACAACTCCATGACCCGTGCCCTCTACAAGGCACTGCAGGCAAGCGGCACCAACGTGGTCAATTACGGTACCGTCCTCGTCACTCTGGCTGATAAGGACAAGGAGGAGGCTCTGCCCCTCATCCGCCGCTTCTACAACATGGGCTTCAACATTCAAGGCACTGCAGGCACTGCTAAGTTCTTAAAGGAGCACGGCGTACGCACTCACACGCTGCAAAAGATCGGTGACGGAAGTGACGAGATTCCCAACGCCATTCGCGGCGGCTACGTGACCTACGTCATCAACACCCGTGACGTCAGCGGATCGGGCGGCATTTCGGACGGCCACGAGATCAGACAGTGTGCCGTGGAAAACAACGTAACCATCTTCACTGCCCTTGATACCGTTAAGGTACTCCTGGACGTGCTGGAAGAGACCACGCTGGGCATCTCCACTATCGACTCGTAAGGAGACAGACATGACACAAGGATTTTACAAGGTTCTTTCAAACACACAGCTGACAAGCACCGTATACCGCATGGTGGTAGAGGGGGACGTAAGTGCCCTCTCTCGCCCCGGTCAGTTCGTCAATTTCAAAATCGACGGGCTGTACCTGCGCCGCCCCATTTCGGTATGCGACTACGATACCGCTGCCGGCACCATTACACTGATCTATAAGGTTGTAGGCGCAGGCACGGAAAAATTGGCTGAGGCTAAGGTGGGAGATCAGTTCGATTTACTGGTTGGACTTGGCAACGGCTACGATACCGCCACCTCGGGCGACGCCCCCGTTCTCATCGGCGGCGGTGTGGGCATTCCCCCGCTCTACGGGCTTTGCAAAAAGCTGACCGGCGAGGGCAAGAGCGTCAAGGTCATCCTCGGCTTTAACACCAAGGACGAGATCTTTTACGAGCAGGAATTCAAGGCACTGGGCGCAGAGGTTTACGTCACCACGGTGGACGGCACCTACGGCACCCGTGGCTTTGTCACAAACGTACTGACAGAGCTGGAATACAGCTATTTCTACACCTGCGGTCCGATGCCGATGTTCAAGGCTGTCAACGCAGCATCGGTCACCTCGGGTCAGTTCAGCTTTGAGGAGCGCATGGGCTGCGGCTTTGGCGCATGCATGGGCTGCTCCTGCAAGACAAAATACGGCAACAAGCGCATCTGCAAGGATGGCCCCGTGCTTGTAAAGGAGGAGATCGTATGGTAAACACCAAAGTCAATCTCTCGGGCATTACGCTGGATAATCCCGTCATCCCCGCTTCGGGCACGTTTGGCTACGGCTATGAATTTGCCCATTGGTACGATATCAACTGCCTTGGCACGTTCTCCTTCA
>JAFNZX010000352.1 GCA_017382615.1 Clostridia bacterium
AAAAGGAGAACTAAGTTCATGAAAAAGAACGTTTTCTTGAAGCTTGCATCCGCTCTGCTTGTTCTCTGCCTTGCAAGCACCTGTGCCATTGGCACGACTTTCGCAAAGTACACCACCGCTGACCGTGCATCCGACACCGCTCGCGTTGCAAAGTGGGGAATTACCGTTGCTGTAAGCGGCACGCTGTTTGGTAGCTCCTACGAAGACAAGACCGGCGGCAATGACATCATGCTCGGCGTTTCTGATAGCGTAGAAGCACTCAATGGTACTGATACCATCGTAGCTCCCGGTACTGAGAACAAGACCGGCTTCCAGGTTTCCATTACTGGTACGCCTGAGGTTCAGTACGACGTAACTGCTGGCTTGAACGGTGAGACTATCTCCGATATTTGGCTTGCAAAGGGTACTTATGCTGTGATGGTTGTTGAGTATGGCGTAAATGAGAACACTGATTTGAGCAGCCTTTATGTGAAGGATGGCGCTACATACAAGCCCGCTACTGCCTATGCTACCGGTACAGTTTATTATGCAGCACATGACGTTGTTGAGGTTACGGAAGAAAAGTACTACCCTGTTACTTGGTACGTAAAGATCGCTACCGGCACACCCACTCCCTACACCACGCTTGAGGCGGCAACAACTGCTATGACGAATGCATTCAACGGCATGGGTGGGAATGCTAAGGCCACGATCAATGAGACCTACACTCTGACTTGGGCTTGGCCTTTTGAAGAGGGTGCTGATGATGCTGCAAAGGCACTGAGAAATGCAAAGGATACCATTCTTGGTAACCTTGCTGCGAACGCTTCCTCTGTTGTAAAGCTGGATGGTGGCAACTACGTTGCACTGACCGGTAACGAGTACAGCTTGACCGTCAACTTTGGCTTCAACGTAACCGTTGAGCAGGTTGACTAATCCCAACCCCGTTACACTGTTCTGAATAGTTCTATTCTTGAAACCCGCCCCTGCCCAACGTGGCAGGGCGGGGGCGGTTTTTTCAAGGCAAAAATCTTGTGAGGAGGTGCAAGCATGACATCTGATATGCAACAGACCGACAATCGGGCTCCCAAGCACGCAGGCGAGCGTCGCGCGTGGGTCTATATTATGCTCATGGTGAACATTGTGTTCATCCTTTTGCTGATGACGCTTGGCATTATCGCCCTCCGCGTGGGAAACTATCTCCCCGAAAACACGGATATTCTTTTTATTGTCGGCAAAAATCCCGAGGTCTCGGTTGGCGATGACGAAATTGCCAAATGGGAGACCGGACAACGCGTAAATATCTTCCAATCCGCCTACGCCAACGGCCAAGGCGAGCCCACGGTTGTGTCGCAGGACGGCACCAAGGTCGTAGCCCCCGGCACGCTTTCCACCTACCGGTTTACCATGTGCAACAGCGGCAACATGGCGGTGCTTTATGAGATCGACCTTGATTTTATTTTGAAAATTGGCACGGAAGTGCAAGAAACATATAATTTCCCCATGCAGGTGCGCTTGCGCGACGCAAGCGGCAACTATCTGATCGGTAGCGAGACCGAGTGGGTGAACGTAAAGGACGCTATCCTCAACCGCCACGTCTCCTTGCTTGGCGCCTTCTCCTACGAGACCTTCACCATGGAGCTGCTCTGGGAATTTGAGGGCGGCGACGATGAGCTGGACACCCTGTACGGCAATTTGGCCGCACAAAAGGGGGTAACGCTTACGCTTGGCATCAACACCTTTGCCGAGGAGCATTTTGATTCCACGGCTCCGGGCGGTACCGAGTACGAGGTGGAGGGCACCAAGGAGTTTGGCGGCACCATCCGCTGGCTCTGGCTCACTCTGCTCTTTATCAACACCGCGGTTCTGGTGTTCTACGTGTCCTGGCTGATGAACAAGCGCTTGCGCAAATGGTGATCCCATTCCTGCCCGGGAGCTTACTGTATGAAACAAACAAACCCTAAAAAACGCGGCGTCGGACGCATTCTGCTGATCCTGCTGATCGGTGTGGTCTTTGGCTTTGGCGTTTATACCTGGCTCTCCTCCTCGGTTATCGGCAATCAAATGCCCATGCCGTTTGGCGTTGGCATCGGCGTGGTCGTCACCGGGAGCATGGAGCCCGAGCTTTCGATCGACGACGTGATCGTGGTCAAAAGCGCCCCGACCTATCGGGTGGGGGACGTGGTGGTCTACCAGCAGCGCAACATCCTTGTCGTGCATAAGATCATCGCCGTGGACGGAACCTCCGTCACCACCCAAGGCACCGCCAATAACGTCCCCGATGCTCCCATTCACGTCTCTGCCATCAAGGGGCGCGTGTGGTTTCACATCGACGGTGCAGGCCGTGTGGTGACCTGGCTGCGCTCGCCTATTGGCTCGCTGATCGTTCTGGCCTTTGCCGCCTGGATGCTGGTCAAGTCCTACGCCGACGAAAACCGCGAGGCGCAGGCAAAAAGAGAAGCGCTTGAGCAGATCCGCCGCGAAATTGAAGAATTGAAAAAGAAGCAATGAACCGGGAATCGCTTGAAGAAGCGGCTCTCTGAAGAACTGCCGCTCCCCAATCCCTGTTCAAAGAAAAGCACCCGAGACACAACGCGTGTCACGGGTGCTTTTTGTGTGAGTTGGCGTATTTGTCGGGTGCTTGCTTTGCTTTTATTCCTCTTGTCTACCCATCAGGGCGCGCTACAAGGCCTCAGCGCTTCGTCTGTGGCGCGTTCTTGGGCAAGGCGGGGAAGTACGCCGCCGAGCAGCTCGCGCGCCTGTAAGCCGATTTTGCGCCCTTGCGGCGCTCTTGCCTTTTCGCAGGCGCCTTTTACCGGGTGGAGAGATTATGGCTTTTAGTGAAATATTTTGCCTTGCGGCAAAA
>JAFNZX010000353.1 GCA_017382615.1 Clostridia bacterium
CTGGCGATCACTGATCGCCCCTACGGCTGTTTTTGTTTGGGATTTACGTATTAAAGCCACAGCACAGACACTTGTAGGGGCGAGAATTTCGGCATAGCCGAAATATGTGATCGCCAGCACCTACAGCAACTATCTATAAAAGCAATCGAGGACTGCATCAAAACGATACAGTCCTTAATTTTTGCTCCTATTTGCCTCTAATTTCGCATCCCCAGCGGCAAGGGCTTGTTATTTCCACAATTTTTCACGCCGTTTCCAGCTTTTCAAGCACGTAGGGCTCGATCTCGGCATAGGGTTTATCCAACGCCACGGCAAGCTCGTGATACAGCGAGATTTTTGCGTTGCGCTCAAAATCCGAATCGGTTTCGGACAGACGCTTATGCGCGGCGAGCATATCTGCGCGACGGCGGCGCACGGTCTTGATCAGGCTGACGTACTTGACGGGATCGCAGGACTGCATGGTCTGCCTATAGATATCACGGCGCATTTTTTCGGTGGGCACTTCCAGCATGCCGATCTCGGCAAGCTGTCCGATCAGCCCTTCTGCCTGCTCGCGCGTCATCAAAGGACGCATGGCAATCTGTGCGTTATCGGTGGGGGTATAGATCACCGAGCCCGCAGGCGCGCCAAGCGGCTTGAGCATATAAAAGCTGCGCGTGTCCTTTTTATCAAACGGCGAGGCGCAGATCTCCTCTACCAAGCAAACGCCGTTGATGCCGTAAACCATATAGTCACCTACCGAGAACATGAAGTGCCTCCTTTGAGCGTCTTTTTCTGGGGGTCGTCATTCACATACAATACTATTATACCATTTTTTTCGAAAAAATGTAATTGGCAAAATGAACGAAATTTCACAAAATTTCAAAATAGGATAAACAAAAAAACCGCACAAAAGCGGTTTTTTTGTAATATGATTTTTTTATTTTGCTTCCTTATGATGCTTATGTCCGATATTGTGACGGCGCGCGGTCTTGCCCTGGGGCTTGGCGGTAATGTCGCCTGCCTTGGTCAGTGCCCACTTGGTCATCATAGGACCGAATACCTCGTAGATCAGCACGGCAAACAGCACCACAAATCGCACGGTGGTCGCAACGTCTGCCAATGCGGGGTCTGCGCACACAATGGTGACCATGCCAAGTGCCACGCCCGCCTGAGGCAGCAGCGTAATGCCCAGGTACTTTTGAATGTTGGCATCACTGTGCGTCAGCATGGAGCTGCCGCGCGCACCGAAATACTTACCGAGCGAACGGAACAGAATGTAAACTACGCCGATCAACAGGAAGATGGGCTTTGCAAAAACGGAAAGGTCAAGCTCAGCACCGCTGATAACGAAGAACAGAATGAACAAGGGCTTGGTCCACTTGTCGGTTCTCTCCATCATTTCCTCGGAGCAAGGGCTGAAGTTGCAGAAGATAGTACCCATCATCATGCAGGTCAAGAGCGAGGAGAAGCCGATATGTACGCCGCCCACGTTGAACTTGAGCATAGCGGTTGCAACCGTGACGAACACGAATGCGATGGACAGGGACAGACGGTTGGAGTTGGAGTGGAACAGATTTTCCGCCAAGGTCAGCGCAAATCCGATGACAGCACCCAGCACCAGGGACAGCACGATCTCCAAGAGGGGCTCTACGATGATGGAGGTTACGGAAATACCACCGTCGCTGATGATTGCCTTTGCAATACCTGCGGAAACCGCAAACAGCACAAGACCGACAGCATCGTCCAGGGCTACGATGGGCAGCAGAATGCTGGTCAAGGGCCCCTTTGCCTTGTACTGGCGCACGACCATCAAGGTTGCGGCAGGTGCGGTTGCGGATGCGATTGCACCAAGCAGAATGGCTGC
>JAFNZX010000354.1 GCA_017382615.1 Clostridia bacterium
ACCGAATACAAGAACGCATGGGACGCCGCCGTCATCAGCGGTACGGCAGGCCCCGAAGCTCCCACGGGCGCAGGCAGATTGCTCTGTCGCGTGTTGGGGCTTTTCGGCAAGCACAACCGCTCTGCGCTGCTTTACAACATCGCCTTTGGCTCTTACGACAAGCCCTTTGCATCCGACGGCATCAAAAACGCATGGCTGACCCGCGACCACGCGGTGATTGAAAAATATAACCGCGACCCCTTCTGCTCCTACCGCTTTACAATCAACGGCTATCTGACGCTCTTTACCCTTTTGGGAAAGGTTTCCGCCAAGGACTGGGCAAGCAAAATGCCGCTTGACCTGCCTATGCTGCTCGTTTCCGGACAGGACGACCCCGTGGGCAACTTTGGCAAGGGCGTGCGAGAGGTCGAAGCGCGCTTGCGTAAGGCAGGAGCAACCAAGCTTTCCTCAATGTATTTCGAGGGCATGCGCCACGAGCCGCACAACGAAACGGATAACGACAAATTCTTCGAGGGCGTGACCAATCTCATGCACCTCATGATCGAGAGGTAATTATGCAAACCTTAAAGCAAACCAAGGGCAAGCTGCTGGGCGTGGACTTTGGCGACAAGAGAACCGGCATTGCCGTTTCCGATTCCTTGCGCACCATGGCATCGGGCAGACAGACCATAGCCGTGGGCGGCATGGAAAAAACGGCTGAAAAAACCGCCGAGATCGCACGCGAGCTGGGCGTGGTTGGCGTGGTGGTTGGCGTACCCGTCAACATGGACGGCTCGTTCGGCCCTCGCGCACAGCACGCGCAAAAGTTCGCCAACATCCTGCAGTTCAAGCTGGGCGAGAGCATTCACGTAGCCACCCTGGACGAGCGCATGACCACCATGGCGGCATCGCGCTACTTAAACGAAACCGACACCCGCGGCGCAAAAAGAAAGCAGGTCATTGACACGCTCTCAGCAGAGATCATTCTGCAAAACGCGCTGGACAAGCTCAAATATATGCAATAAAGGAAACAACAAACATGGCTAAATCTACAACATCCCGCATCATTGGCTGGGTAATCAAGGCAGTCATCGGACTTATGATCGGCGCGATCTTGGGCGTACTGCTCTGGCGCATCCTGTCCTCGGGCGATCCCGCATCCATGAAGGCACTGCAGCCCAACCAAAAGCTTTACGATGCCTACACGGCGCACACGGCAGACCCCGACGCAGGCGACTTTATCGTACTGCACCAGCGTTACGACACCATCATCCGTGAGGGCGAGGCGAAGGGCTACTTTTCGGTTACGCAGGCAGACTTCCTGCCCTATGCCGATCAGCTGCAGCTGACCTTCCGCTACAACAACAGCACGCTGAAGCGCGTTGCCCAGGACCTTGGCAAGCCCGTGCCCTTGGAGCGCGGCAAGGATTGGTTTGACGTAACCGTGACCGTGGCATACGACCTGACCCCCGATAATCCCGACGACAACGACGTCAATGACCCTGCTTGCGTGCGCTTTGAGCGTTATCAGCCCACCGCCTGCGTCAAGGACACCAAAAACCTCTATAACTACGAGAGATTGACCTTTGACGGCATTGATATTTTTGATCGCCTGGATGAGCAGGGCGAGCCCGTTATGCGTGCGGACGTGCTGGCGGTTTACGTGGATATCTACTTCAACGAAACAATCGACTACCAAAAAGAGCCCATGGGCACGCTGATGATCTACGTATACGGCACAGAGGAAAACAGACCCACCTTCGTCAAGCCCATCTCCGATAAGGACGCGCAGGCTCTGGCTGATTTTGCAAAATAACGGCAAGGGCTTGATCCCCCGAACACAAGCACGAAAGGAATTATGTATGGTTCACTATCTTCTTCCCAAAGACGGCTTCTTTTATAAGGCAAACCTGCACACGCACACCACCTGCTCCGATGGTTCTAAAACGCCCGAGCAGATCAAGGAAATCTATAAAGCGCAGGGATACAGCGTCCTCGCCTATACCGATCACGACGTCATGATCGACCACTCCGACCTTAACGACGCAGACTTCTTGGCAATTACCTCTTACGAGGTGGAAACCAACGCCACCGACGTTGGAAGCTCATGGATGACTACCCCCTGCTACCATTTGAATTTTTATTCCCCCATTCCTAACCAGACCGATTACGTTTGCCCCAATCCGCGCTATGCCTTTGCCAACGCACAAGCAATTGCCGCAAGCCAAAGCCACTATAAGGGCGACTACGTGCGTATCTACTCGGTAGAGGGACAGAATGACATGATTGCCGAAGCACGCGCCAAGG
>JAFNZX010000037.1 GCA_017382615.1 Clostridia bacterium
GCTTGGAAGGCTGGAATTCTACCATTGAACTACACCCGCTTATGACCTTATTATCGTATCACATTTTTTTCATTTTGTCAAGGGATTTTCACAAAAAAACTCCCCCGCCGATAAGCGGGGGAGACAAACGGTGTTCGTTTTAAAATTTAGCCAAGCTTGGAAGAGTTGACCTTGATGCCGGGGCCCATGGTGGAAGCCACAACACAGCTCTTGATGTACTGACCCTTTGCTGCTGCGGGCTTTGCCTTGATGATGGCACCCAGCAGAGTGTCAAAGTTCTCCTGCAGCTTCTCAGCGCCGAAGGATGCCTTGCCAATGGGGCAGTGGATGATGTTGGTCTTGTCAAGACGGTACTCGATCTTACCTGCCTTAGCCTCGCGTACTGCGCGTGCTACGTCGGGAGTAACGGTGCCTGCCTTGGGAGAAGGCATCAGGCCCTTAGGACCCAGAACCTTACCAAGTCTACCGATAACACCCATCATGTCGGGAGATGCGATTACAACGTCAAACTCGAACCAGTTTTCCTTCTGGATCTTTTCAGCGTACTCAGCGCCGCCAACGTAGTCTGCACCTGCATCCAGAGCAGCCTGAACGTTGTCACCCTTAGCGAATACCAGGGTTCTTACGGTCTTACCGGTACCGTTGGGCAGAACGACTGCGCCTCTGACCTGCTGGTCAGCGTGACGGGAGTCAACACCCAGACGAACGTGTACTTCTACAGTTTCGTCAAACTTTGCCTTGGAAGTCTGGCATACGAGTGCAAGAGCTTCTGCGGTATCATACAATCTGGACTTCTCGATCAGCTTTGCGCTGTCGGAGTACTTTTTACCCATCTTTGCCATTTTAGCCATACCTCCTTATTAGTCTTCTACCACAACGCCCATGGAGCGTGCGGTGCCTGCGATCATGCTCATAGCAGCCTCAATGCTTGCTGCATTCAGGTCGGGCATCTTGGTCTCAGCGATCTTTCTGACCTGTTCCTTGGTGATGGTTGCCACCTTGTTCTTGTTGGGCTTTGCGGAGCCGGATTCCAGACCGCATGCCTTCTTGATCAGAACGGGTGCGGGAGGAGTCTTGGTGATAAAGGTGAAGGAACGGTCTGCGTATACAGTGATGACAACGGGGATCGTCAGACCGATGTCATTCTTGGTTCTTTCGTTGAACTCTTTTGTAAATACGGGAATTGCAACACCGTACTGACCCAGTGCGGGACCTACGGGAGGCTGAGGAGTAGCCTTACCTGCGGGCAGCTGCAACTTGATATACCCTAATACTTTCTTTGCCATTTTTACTTAACCTCCATATGTGGTACTTGTGCGGGAGAATTGCAGAATTTTTCTCCCTCCCACTCATTCTGCTCAATCTGAGCAGATTTGTCCGTTTACGGACGTTTGATCATCATTTCAGATCTTTTTAGTTTGCGGGCTTGATCATGGATGCATCAAGCTCAACGGGCATGTCACGGCGACCTCTCTTTACGAGCACCGTTACGTTCTTCAGGTCGTCCGAGATAGACTGGACAACGCCGGAGTAGCCCTCGAACAAGCCGTTGACAACCTCTACCGTATCGCCTACGTTGAAGGAAAGCTTTACCTTAACCTCTTCAATGTTCAGCGCCTCAACCTCCTCGGGTGAAAGAGGGGTGGGACGGGATCCGGGGCCGACAAAGCCGGTCACACCGGTAATGTTACGGACAGCGTGCCAGGATTCATCGGTCATGACCATCTTGATCAGCACGTAGCTGGGGAAGACCTTGACCTCAGTGATCTTTTCTTCGCTTCCGTTCTTTTCCACGACGGTTTCTACGGGAATTCTGATATCAAAGATCAGATCTCCCAAGCCGCGGTTTTCAACGATTTTCTCTAAGCTGGTTTTTACTTTGTTTTCGTATCCCGAATAGGTGTGCGCCACATACCATCTTGGGCCTACGTTCATAGCATCGATATCACTCATCGCTGCTTACCTATCAAATATTCCTCTGATCAGCTCCAGCAAGCTCTTCTGGAACCACAGATCGCCACCGGTGCTTGCACCGCCGAAGATCTTCTCCAGAACCATGTTGAACAGGAAAATCGCAGCAGTGATCGCCAGGACCACAACCAAAACAACAAACGTGTTCTTGCGGGTTTCCTTCCAGGAGCTCCACGTGATTTTCTTACTCTCGCTCTTAAATGCACGCAAGAATTTCGCAACAGCTTCCTTCTTGACGATGCAGAATACAACGCCTGCGATCAGGCCTGCGATAACCAGACCCCATACAACGATCTTGGTTACGTACACAACCTCTTTACCGGCAGTGTTCTTACGCATGAAGTGCTTTTCCCAGAAATTCTTCTCGGGTGCGGTAGTGGTTTCTTCCTTGGTGGATTCCTGTGCAGTACCGCTTTCGGTAGTCGCCTCAGTGGTCGCGCCTTCGGTAGTTCCCTCACCGGAAGTTTCTTCACCGGTTGTAGCCTCAGTCGTTTCCTCGGTGGGAACCGTGGTCTCTTCTGCAGCAGGAGTGGTCTCCTCGGTAGCAAAAACGCCTACGGTAAACACAGAGCAAGCGAAGACAACTGCAAGCAACAGCGCAAGGAGATTTCTTCTCTCGATTAAAGCAGTCATTCTTTCTCCCCCCAGATTACTTGGTTTCTCTGTGAAGAGTGTGCTTGCGGCAGAATTTGCAATACTTCTTGAGCTCGAGTCTGTCAGGGTCGTTCTTCTTGTTTTTCTTGGTGTTGTAGTTTCTCTGCTTGCACTCGGTGCATGCCAGAGTAACCTTGACTCTTACGTCATTAGCCATTTGTTCGGCACCTCCCATTAAAATTTATTTGGTTTTTCCCTTGCGGGAAAACCCGTGTACCTCCCTCTGAAAACGGAGCACCCATTGCCCTTTCGGGCGGCGCAAAATGGGCGCAATAAAAAAGCCCTTTTGCAGAGGTAAGGACATTATACCACCGTATGCAAGGGCTTGTCAAGTGTTTTTTGAAATTTTTTCACAATTTTTTGCATATTTTTTTATGAAAAGTGACAAACGGACAGCTCGCCCCACTCACAGACGAGCAAAGCGAGCCGTCAGATTCATTTTTAAGCGATCACTTCTGCGCTTTCGATGACAATAGGAGACATCGGCACGTCATCGTACCAGCCCACACTGCGGGTCTTGGTTGCAGCAATGGCATCCACAACCTCAATGCCCTCGGTCACAGCACCGAACGCTGCATACTCACCGTCTAAGTAACCTGCTTCTGCATGCATGATAAAGAACTGGGAGGATGCGGAATTCTTGACCTGGGTGCGTGCCATGGAGATGACACCCTTTGCATGATGGATATCGTTGCCTGCAAAGCCGTTGGAGCGAAATTCACCCTTGATGGACTTGGCGGGCTTCTGGTTAAAGCCGTCATCCATGCCGCCGCCCTGGATCATAAAGCCGCGAATGACGCGGTGGAAGATCAGGCCGCTGTAAAAGCCCTGGCCGACCAGCTTTACGAAATTGGCAACCGTTTCGGGTGCCTTATCGGGATACAGCTCCAGCGTGATATCCCCATACTCCTTGATATGCAATACTACCTTGGGATTGCTCATAATTCATTACTTCCTTTCATTATATGTGTGTATACGTAGCGGTCGATTCGTTCAGTCGCCCCTACGTGTTACGTGTCTGTGTTTTCAAATGCAAATGCCGCGCCAAGCAACTCGTAAAGTCGCTCCTGCGCACCCGTCAGATGCAGATACCCCGCCAGCACCTCCATGCCGGTGGCGTTGCGGTATTCGGCAACCGTTGCGCCCTTGGGAACGTTGCCGTGCCCCATATTTCTCCCGCGACGGAACACCGCCGCCTCCTGCTCGGTCAGCATGGGGGAAATTTTTTGCATTGCCCTTGCCTGCGCGCCCGCACGGACGTAATCCAAGGCTTTTTGATTGAGGGATGCCGAGGTGGAATAGCCCGCCTCCACCAGACCTTGGCGCACGTACAGTTCAATGACCGCGTCACCGAGATAGGCAAGCGCGGGTGTAGACAGCTCGTTGATCGGTCTCATCTTGCATCCTCCGCCTTTGTGTTCTGCGCAGCGGATTTACGTCCGCTGACGCGGATTAAGTATATTATGGTAGAGATCATGCTAAAGCATTCACCCAAAATACCGCCCAAAGAGAAGGATATGACAGTATTATTCAGCATCCACAAGGGTGAAACACCGAACAATTGTCCCCATCGGATGGCGCGATCGTTCCCGAACCACATGCACACCGTGCCCACGGTCATTGCCGCAAACGAGAGCAGCGCTGCCCATCCCATGCCGCCCACAGTTGCGGAAAACACGGTTGCCGCCAAAAAGACGACGTTGAGCGCAACGAACTGCCACATTTTTCTTTGTTGCTTGGATTGCAGCATGACCACGCCACGAATAATGCCAAGCAGATTCATCAGCGCGCCCGCCACGTTACCAAGCAGCAAAAAGCTGACGGCATAGAATACGTTACCGCTCATTTGCGCTGCGTAAAATAACACTTTATTTTTGAATTGGAACGAGCTGATGATCAGTATCATACCAATAATACTGGTCACCTGCCCCCAAAGCTCCGGGGTCATCTTCCCTTTTCCTCCTGCACCTTCAGCACAACCGGCACGACCGGCTTTGCTTTTTGAATTTTATATGCCTGCATGGGAATGGCGCGTATCGCATCCTTTTTTTGCGCAGGCGGCAGCTCGCAGGGCTTGACGTCCCGCGGCTTGACACGGACGGTGGGGAATGCTTCCCACACAAGGTCGTGCGTGCGCCCATTTGTGGCGGGCGCGGGTCTTTGCGTGCGCTTGACGCTCACCGCGAGAGATTTGAACTCTCCCTCGCCCGTTTCGCGATCATAACAAAGGCGCAACGGGAGCAGAGAAAGCACCAGTACCCCACCGAGCAGAAGCCCAACCTTGGTTGACGTCTTCATTTTACCCACTCCTTTTCCGAGTGCAGACGTATTTCTTGCAAAGCCCACCACTTTATCTGCCGTATTCACGATTTTTGCTGCAGCATTCACCACTTCGCTCATGCCGCTCGTGTCTTGATACAGCTCCATAAGACACTCCTTTATGCTAAATATCAGTTACGCAGGCTGTGAATGGGCGCAGGAATGCGTCCGCCGCGTCCGATAAACTTGGCAGGAGAATACTCACGCAACGCCATAATAGGCGCAGTGCCCAAAAGTCCGCCAAAATCAACACTATCCCCCACCTGCTTGCCATATGCAGGGATAATACGCACCGCAGTCGTCTTATTGTTCACCACTCCGATGGAAATCTCATCCGCAATCACGCCGCAGATCACCGCCTCGTCGGTATCGCCGGGCACGGCAATCATGTCAAGACCCACCGAGCAAACGGCGGTCATTGCCTCAAGCTTCTCAATCGACAAAGCACCGCGCTCCACAGCCGCGATCATGCCCGCATCCTCGGAAACGGGAATGAATGCGCCCGACAAGCCGCCCACGTGAGAGGACGCCATGACGCCGCCCTTCTTGACTGCATCATTCAGCATAGCAAGGCACGCCGTAGTGCCGTGCGCACCCGTGCTCTCAAGACCCATACCCTCCAAGATATGCGCCACCGAGTCACCGACGGCAGGGGTGGGAGCCAAGGAAAGGTCCACGATGCCAAACGGCACGTTCAGCGCAGCCGACGCCTCGGATGCGACCAGCTGACCGACGCGCGTGATCTTGAACGCCGTCTTTTTGATCACGTCCGCAAGCTCGGACAGATCGCAGTCCCCTGCTCTTGCAATGGCACTGGATACCACGCCGGGGCCGGAAACGCCCACGTTGATCACGGTATCGGGCTCACCAACACCGTGGAACGCGCCCGCCATAAAGGGGTTATCCTCGGGCACGTTGGCAAACACCACCAGCTTTGCGCAGCCGATGGATTGGTTATCCTTGGTCAGGTACGCCGCGCGCTTGATTGCCTTACCCATCAGTGCAATGGCATCCATATTGATGCCCGCCTTGGTGGTTGCCACGTTGACGGACGAGCACACCATCTGCGTGCTTGCCAACGCCTCGGGAATTGCCTCAATCAGCTCTCTCTCACCCGGCGTCATGCCCTTGTGCACCAGCGCGGAAAAGCCGCCGATGAAATTGATGCCGGTTTGCTCCGCCGCTCTTTGCAGCGTGTGCGCGATCTTGATATATCCGTCGCGATCCGCTCTGCCGCCCACCAGCGAGACGGGCGTCACGGAAACGCGCTTGTTCACGATCGGAATACCGTACTTTTTCTCAATCTTATTGCCGGTCTCGACCAGCTTCTCTGCCTTGGTCGTGATCTTATCGTAAATACGGTCACACAGCACGTCCACGTCGTCGCTGACGCAGTCCAAGAGCGAAATGCCCATGGTAACCGTACGGATATCCAGGTTTTCCTGGCGTATCATGTTGATGGTTTCTAATATATCTCTGGTTTCAATCATGTCTTTTCTCCGTGATCAGATGTGATGCATGGTATTGAAAATATCCTCGTGCATGGTGTGAATGGTCAAGCCCTTTTGCGCACCAAACGCCTCCAAGGTATCCACAAACTGCGAAAAATCCACGTTCAGCTTGTCAATATCCGCCAGCATAATCATGGCAAAATACTCCTGCAGCACGCTTTGCGAAATATCCACGATATTCGCACCCAGCTCCGCGCAAACGCCTGCCACGCCTGCAATGATGCCCATACTGTCCTTACCCGTTACCGTTATAACTGCCTTCATGTTTTGTACCTCCGATCGTGTACTTTAGTTAGTTACATCTATTATACTATATATTTGCGCACGATGCAATAGAAAAGGCATAAAAAAACGCACAAATCGGTTGAAAAGCCACATGCTTTATGTTATAATAAAAGCACAAAGACGCTTTTATCATAACGGAGGGACACTTATGAATCAATATGAATACATCGTCAAGCAAAAAAGCGAGGGCGTGTGGAAATTGCGCCGCACACTGATGATCTGCGGCTACGTGGCGTTTAATCTCGTTTACCTGTTCTTCTTTTTGTTCTCCTTCCCTTGGGCGGTCACCTTCCTGCCACTGCTTGATTGGGTGCTGATCTACTTCACCTGGAGATTCGTCAGCCCCGAATACGAGTATTCCACGCTCTCGGGCGAGATCACCTTTACCACCATCTTTGGTGGAAAATCCAGACGCAAGCTCTTTACGGTCAACATCCGCGATTTCCAAAAAATTGCCCCCTACGACGAGGCAGCAGAGGCTTACGTGAGCGCGCAGAAATGCGTGCGCGACTTCAGGTGTATGTCCTCTCTCTACGCCCCCGACCTCTACTACGGCATCTTTATGCTGGGCGAGGAAAAATGCGTCGTTTACTTTGAGGCGACGGAGCGTGCGCTGAAAATTCTGAAATATTACAACATCGGCACGGTGGTCGTTCCCACCACCAAGTAAGGAGGCAAAGCATGGCACAGAAAAACCAACGCGAATTCACCCTGCACATGTCCGAGGACATGCTGCGCAAGTTCCTCTTCATCTCCGAAAAGGAGGGGAGAACACCCAACAATCAGTTCCTTTTCATGCTGCGTAACAGCATTGCCTACTACGAAAAGACCAAGGGCAGAATTTCGCCCGCTGAGCTTGCAAAGATTGATCTGAACACAGACGAGAACGAGAAATAAATTCGTAGGGGCGGATTCCATATCCGCCCGCATATCCGTAGGGGCGGATTCCATATCCGCCCGCACCCCGTAGGGGCGATTCAAGAATCGCCCGCGAATCCAAAGGCAATCCGTAGGGGCGATATATTTCGGCAAAGCCGAAATTCAAATCGCCCGCGAATCCAAAGC
>JAFNZX010000355.1 GCA_017382615.1 Clostridia bacterium
CGCTATGGGAGGAAGGGGAACTCGTAAAGAAATTAGAATAGTATTATCTTAGCGGTTTTTGCAAAATCAAGACAGTTTCTGCTCGAAATTCACCTGCCCGACTTTCACGCACATTCCCCTTCCTCCCACTGCGCAAGCTTGCGGGAGCCCTCCTTCCCCCGAGGGGACGGCTTTTTGCGCGCATCCGTTCCCTTTCTCGCCTGCAGTGTTTTTTTCTTAACTTAATGACATTGCATTCCATGCCCTCCCCTTTTTCTTGGAATCCAACGCCCTCACCCCTCCCGTTTTGTACTGCGCTAAAGTGTTTTTGTAACATTTGTAGAAAAATGCGTTTTGCTCTTGATTTATTGGGAATTCTATGATAGAATATTACTCCCTGACTAAAACAATTTTATATAGATCACCTCAAAGAAAGGAGATTGACATGAGCAAAACGACCATTGCAATTCTATACGATTTTGATAAAACACTCTGCACCACCGACATGCAGGAATATGACTTTATAAAAAAGCTGAATATGACCCCTGCGGAATTTTGGGGAGAAGCTGCCAAGCTGACCAAACAATACGAAATGGAAAAAATTCTTTCCTATATGCTGGTCATGATACGCAAGTGCAAGGAAAGGGGCATTCCGCTGACAAAGGAATATCTGCGCTCCTGCGGTGAAAACGTAGAGCTGTTCAACGGTGTGGCGACTTGGTTTGACCGTATCAACGCCTTTGGAAAATCCATGGGCGTCAACATTGAGCACTATATCATTTCATCCGGCACGTACGAGATCATCGAGGGTACGCCCATCGCAAAATATTTCAAAAAAGTGTTTGCATGCAGATATATTTACGATGAGAACGGGGAGGCAGTATGGCCCGCACACGCCATTAACTACACGCTTAAGACCCAGTATATCTACCGCATATCCAAGGGCATATTGGATCTGACCGATGACGAGGGCGTTAACCGTGAGCAGGATGAGAGCCTGCGCCGTATCGCATACAGCAACATGATCTATCTTGGCGACGGTATGACCGATATTCCCTGCATGAAGATGGTCAAGGAGCGCGGAGGTAAATCCATCGCGGTCTATCCCGAGGGCAAGGGTGACACGGTCAAGCCGCTTGTGGACGACGACCGTATCAACTACGTCTGCGTAGCGGACTACTCCGAAAACTCCACCCTTGAGCGCATCGTCAAGCTTATGATCGAAAGCATGGCGATCGGCGAAAAGCTCAAAAAAGAGGAAAGAAAACAGCTTTCGCAATATAAAACCAAAAAATAAAAGCAAATTTAGAAGTCCGAGTCTTGCGTCTCGGACTTCTTTTTTTGAAAAAATCTGATTTTTTTTGCAAGAAAATATTGCATTGGCGCATATTTCGTGTTATAATATACTGTGGTTAAAATTGTACACTGCCGTAGTGGTGTTTTTTCGACACACACGGTGCATTTGAAGGAGATAAATATATGAGTCGCATGATCGGCACCATTTCCCGCGGCGTTCGCGCCCCCATCATCCGCCAGGGTGATGACATCACCGAAATCGTTACTTCTTGTATTCTCGAAGCATCTGCTGACGCAGGCTTTGCATTCCATGACAGAGATATCGTTGCCATGACCGAGGCTGTTGTAGCCCGTGCGCAGGGTAACTACGCATCCGTTGACGATATCGCTACCGACGTGCGCGCCAAGCTGGGCGGCGAAACCGTTGGCGTGATCTTCCCGATCCTGAGCCGTAACCGCTTTGCCATTTGCCTGCGCGGTATTGCAAAGGGTGCTAAGAAGATCGTGTTGATGCTGTCTTACCCCTCCGATGAGGTTGGTAACCACCTGATCAGCGTGGAAATGATGGACGAGAAGGGTGTTGACCCCTACCGCGACGTGCTCAGCCTTTCTCAGTACCGCGAGCTGTTCGGTTACGAGAAGCACACCTTTACGGGCGTTGACTACGTGGAATACTACGAGCAGCTGATCCGTGAAGCGGGCGCTGACTGTGAGATCATTTTTGCAAACAACCCCAAGGCAATTCTGGACTACACCAAGAACGTGCTTTGCTGCGATATTCATACCAGAGCGCGCACCAAGCGTATGCTCAAGGCTGCAGGTGCAGAGATCGCACTGGGTCTGGACGATATTCTGACCGAAAGCATTGGCGGCAGCGGCTACAATGAAAGCTACGGTCTGCTGGGCTCTAACAAGGCAACCGAGGATCAGGTCAAGCTGTTCCCCAGAGAGTGCCAGGCAGTTGTAGACGCAATTCAGAAAAAGCTGTATGAGGCAACCGGCAAGGTCATGGAGGTCATGGTCTACGGTGACGGTGCTTTCAAGGATCCCGTCGGCAAGATTTGGGAGCTGGCTGACCCGGTCGTAGCCCCCGCATACACCAAGGGCCTTGAGGGTACGCCCAACGAGCTCAAGCTCAAGTATCTGGCTGACAACGAGTTCTCTGCCCTGTCCGGTGACGAGCTCAAGGAAGCAATCAAGCAAAAGATCGTGGAAAAGGACAGCAACCTCGTAGGACAAATGGCTTCCGAGGGTACTACCCCCAGAAGATTGACCGACCTGATCGGCTCGCTTTGCGACCTGACCTCCGGCTCGGGCGACAAGGGTACGCCTATCGTCTTCATTCAGGGGTATTTTGATAACTACACCACTGACTAAGCAAATATTCGGGCTGACGCAAGCGTCAGCCCTTTTTGTTTTGGAATAATAGGCAGCGGCAGCAAGTCACAATGTCATTAAGTTAAAAATCAACCACAACAGACAAGAGAACGGAACAGCCGTGCGCGAAAAAGGCGTCCCCCGAGGGGAAGCTGGCGCCGTAGGCGACTGAAGGGGAGTTGCGGACTAAACAGTGCGCATACCCGTTCGGATATAACAATTCAAGC
>JAFNZX010000356.1 GCA_017382615.1 Clostridia bacterium
ACTTGCGCAGGTGCTGGAGGATGAGGATTTTTATCGCGCAAGCGGTGGCGGCGTGACCTTTAGCGGCGGCGAGCCGCTATTGCAAGCAGACGGCGTGGCAGAAATTGCAAAAGCACTTGGCGCACAAGGCATCTCGGTTGTGGTGGACACAGCGGGGTGCGTGCCGTGGGAGAGCTTTGCAGCAGTGCTGGATGTGACCGATCTGTTCTATTTTGATTATAAGACCCCGTATCCCGATGCCTATCGGGAGGTGGTCGGCGGTGACTACGCTTTGATTTACGGCAACCTTTGCAAGCTGATTGCAAGCGGTGCGCACGTGCACGTGCGCGTGCCTTTGATCCCCGGTGTCAATACCGATGCCCAAGCGTGCGCCAAGGCGTGTGAGCAGCTGCTTGCTGCAGGCGTGCAATACGTGGATCTGTTGCCCTTCCATCGCATGGGCACAGGCAAATATGAGGCGTTGGGAAAAGCGTACGCGTATGCCGGCGTGCAGCCCCTCTCTTTCGAGGAGATCAGCCAAATTGCAAGCATATATCGGCAATATTTTGAAATAAGCATTGAGTAGGAGAGCTATGATGAAAGTAAAAGCAGCAGTATTTGTAGGGCCTCACAAGCCTTTTGAGGTCAGAGAATTTGAAGTCACCGAAACCCCCGCAGGCTATGGCAGATGCGCGCTGATCGCCAGCGGCATTTGCGGTACGGATCTGCACTTTGTGCGCGGCACGCTGGACGTTGCCCCCGAGAGCATTGTCGGCCACGAATTTGTGGGCAGACTGGTGGATTGCAATGCCGACGAGGCGGCTGCCTTGGGGCTTTGCGTGGGCGATAACGTCATTGCGGACATTGCCGTTCCGTGCGGTGAGTGCTTGCTTTGCAAGAGCGGTGACGATGCCAACTGCGTCAACATGAAGTGTACCAATGAGCCAAGCGTTGCAGAAAAGCCCTACCTTTGGGGCGGCTATACCGAGGTCAACTATACGCCCCTGACCAATCTGCTCAAGATCCCCGCAGAGCTGGATCCTGCCATGGTTGCCACCTTTGCGTGCCCCGGACCAACCGCCATTCACGCATTCCGCCTGGCAGAGCAGGCAGGCGTTAAGCTGCGCAAGGATATGGTTGCCGTCGTGCAGGGACTTGGCCCCGTGGGCTGCTTTGCGGTGCTGTATCTCAAGGCGATGGGCGTGGGCAAGGTGTATGCCGTTACCGCAGGCAGAAATGCGCAAAGCGCGGCGCAAAGAGAGGTGCTCGCCAAGGAGCTGGGGGCAGACGAGGTATTTAGTTTGTCCCGAGATGGGGCAGAAGCAATTACCGCACGTCTGCAGGCAGAGAACGGCGGTCTTGGTGTAGATCTGTGCTTTGAAGCATCGGGCGCACCCGCAGCCGTGGCGCAGGGCATGGATATTCTGCGCAACCGCGGTGTATATCTCATCCCCGGTCAGTACAGCAACAGCGGCGGCATTGAGATTGAGCCGCAGATCATCACCTTCAAGGCATTGCACATCATTGGCTCGTCGCAGTATTCCATGGTGGACGTGCGCGATTATCTGGCGTTCTTGTGTGCGCATCCCGAGTGCCATGATACCATCGTGTCGCTGGGTAACCGCTATACGGTGGAACAGGTCAATGAGGCGATTGCGGATGCCATGGCGGGCGGCAACGTCAAAACGCTGCTGGTCAAGGAGTAAGGTGCAATGATGGAACATAAAATTTTTGCAAGATATCCGCTGGGAAACAAAAGCCGCGCATGGAAGCAGGACAATTTTGTTCTCTCCAATTTTTCGGCGCGTGCGTCCGATATGCGCAAATGCCTGCGCAACTGTAAGGATGCGGGCTTTAACACGGTGGAGATTGGCTGGGCAACGCACGAGCAAGCCGAAGAGGCGGTCATTTACTGCGAGCAGGAGGGCTTGGATCTGATTTTCCAGGATCTTTCGCGCTACGGCGGCATGCAGAAATATCGCCATTGCAAGGAAGACGCGCTGACCGAGGTGATCCGCGAAAAGCGCGCGTACAAGCGTCTTGTCGGCTACTATATCTGGGATGAGCCGTGGAAGGACGACCAGTTGGAGGCGGCGCGCAAGTTGACCGACGAGTGCGAAAGGGAAGCGCCCGATCTGCTGCCCTTTACGGTTGCGATCCCCAGCTATAACCCCGACGATACGTGGGAGAACGGCACGTTTGCTTCGTACATTGAGCGGTACGTGACCACCATCAATCCGCCCATCCTGTCGCTGGATTATTATCCCGTTGGCTTGCCGGGCTACACGCTCGAAAAGCAGCTGGACGACTCGAAGATGTGGTTGGATCTGGGCTGCATGAAGGTGCTGGGCGAGAAATACGGTCTGCCCCTGTGGTTCTATTATCAGGGCGTGGATCTGCACAAGGCAGGGTATTTCACCTTCCCCATGATCCGCAGCATGATGTACGCCGCAACCCTGTACGGTTGCAAGGGCTTGCAGCATTTCTCGGCTGTGGGCTCAATCATCGACGAGGACGGCAACAGAGAATGGTCGTTTGAGGATCAAAAGGTCATTCACGAGGAGTTCCGCAACCTGGGCGGCACGCTGATGGCACTGACCTCTAAGCGCGTCATCCACGACGCAAGCGTGGATACGGGCATTGCTGCATATGAAGAGATGCATCAGACCGAGAAGGACAGCGCGTATTTGTCCGCGCCCCTGCCCAAGCGCGCGTCGGTTGCCGAGTTTGAGGACGATTACGGAAACGGGTATATCATGATCCTTAACCGCGATTATGAGATCGCGCAGACCTTTGAACTGCCGCTGAACGGTAATTACCGCCTGTACGAGGTGTCCAAGACCGACGGCTGCCAGTACGTCATCTCGGATAGCACCGACCGCATAGAAATCACCCTTGATAAGGGCGATGCCGCCCTGTACCGCATCCAGAACGCAAGCGAGGAAGCGTTTACGGTGGAGTATCGGTTGATGAAGTAGTGAAGATGGAAGAAAGATTGCCGGTAAGGAAAAGAAACCGCTTGGAGTTGTTTGATTACAGCTCTTGCGCAGCATATTTTATCACGATATGCACCTACAATAAAAAGTGTTTATTTTGGGCAAGCAAGCAACCGAATTTCGTAGGGGAGGAATATTTGCAAGCAAATTCATCCTCCCGCCCGAAAGCGTAAATTTGTCAGCGATCGGGAAAGTGGTAAAGCAATCGATTGAATCCATCTCTGTTCATTATCCCAATATTGAAGTATGGGATTATGTGATCATGCCGAATCATGTTCATATGATCCTGGTCATTCCCGAAGCGTGCGGGAGGATGATATCCTCCCCTACGAATAAGGGGTCGGTTTTAACCGCTGTGGGGCAGATGAAAAGACACGTTTCAAAAGCAATTGGAAAGCCAATTTGGCAGAAATCTTTCCACGACCACATCATCCGCAACCGCGAGGATTATGAACAAATCGCCAAATACATTTACGAAAACCCGATCAGATGGCAATATGATTGCTTTTATACCGAGGATAATATGCCATAAACAAACCCGCACCGCGATCATGATCGCGGTGCGGGTGTTTTTACTTTTTGACGTACCAAACGGGGGACAGAGCCGCCTCGTCGGACAGGGGATCGCGGTCGGCGCGGGAAAAAATGGTTTCCATGACCTGCTTCATGATGCGCGCGTCGCACGCCTGCACAGGTGCGTCACCTATGCGACCATCGGTGATGGCACCGTAGTAGCGGAACGCGGTTTCAAACTGGGGAAACCGTGCCGAAATATCGTTGGTAAAGGAACAATGGTGTCCGCGGATGCATCTTGTGACCACCTCGCCCGATGCACGCTTGATTTTGACCTCGCGTGTGCCGTCCGTCAGGCGATTGGGCACGCCGAGCATCTCGTCCACCGCGTGCAAATACGTGTTGCGCGCGTGTGAAACTCCCACCAGCAGTACGTAGCCGCCCATTTCGTATAGCTTGCCGTAGCAGCTCTCGGGCGCTGTGCCGGACGGCACGTCGATCTCGCCTGCCACGAAAGCCTCGGCTTTCTCTCGGTCACCGAACACTACCATAGAGTGCGTGGGGTTCTCGGAGCGCACGCCGCGCCCGTCCGCGAGCGCAAAATCCGAAAATGCACCAAGGCAGGTGTGCGGATCGTTTACATCCAGCACAATATCTTTGGAAAGATTCGCCCAAGTGTGTGTGGGCACGCAGAAAAGTCCACCCTCGGCGGTAAAATGCTCGATCAGCGCGTCAAGCAGCGTCGCGGCACCGCCCTCAACTTGCCCCACAAGGCGCAGGGAGGAGTGCATGAGCACAACGCGGTCGCGCGGCAGGTTCAGCGCACAAAGTTGAGAAAGAAGATCGGATTTGGTGTACATGGCAAACTCCTTATGCGTTCAGAATGGCGTTTTTGAGTGCGTCGTGCAGGTTTTGGCGCACCTCGGGGAAAAAGTCACCGTGCCCCAGTCCCTGCTGGCGGTCGTAGGTCACGTCGTGGCCTGCGTCGCGCAGCTTTTGCACGTAATCGTTGCAAAATTGCTCGGGGAACAGCACGTCCGCACCGTCGCTGCAAATATAATACTTGGCGTGCGGCATATCGGCAATGCGGTGGATGGGGGAGATGGTGCGCAGGGCGTCTTCCAGCGGCATGTCGTAGCCACTCACCGCGCTGATATAGGTGCGCGTGATGTCCGCGCGGCAGTCAAGCTGCACGGTCGCATCCACGCCGGGGCAGGCTACAGCCACCGCGCAAGGGGTATGACGAGAATCCGCCGCGAACAGCAGCGCACCGTGACCGCCCATGCTGCCGCCGCAAACGCCAAGGCGCAGGTTATTCACACCGTATTTGTCGCAAATGGCGTCCAGTACGGCGTCACCCATGCGCACAGCCCCCTTGTTGCCCCAGCTCCAAGGACCGGGGAAGAGGTAGGCAAGCAGAATGCCGTGCTTGCCAAAGTCCTTTGCGTAATCTGTGGCATAGCTCCCCATGTCGGGCGAGCCGCCAAGGCAAGAGCCGCCGCCAAGACCGGGAAGCTCCAGCACCACGCCGCGCAAGGGCAGGGTCAGAAATTCCTCGTTGGTGTTGGCGCAAAGGAGATAGGTGTCGCGGTTGATGTACTTGCGATCGTCAAAGTGATGTGTCATGGCTGCCTCCGATGATTGTGATTAGGGATATTATAGCACATAAAAAGGGGATTGTAAAGAGGAAGAGACGGTGAGACCGGAATTTCACCAATCGTTCGGGAGTTTAGCGCAAGCCATAGCCGATTTGCTCCTTACGTCGCAAAGCGGCGAGGTTCGAATCGGTGGCGAACAGGATTCAGAACCTATGCTTGCGCCAATACTTATCCGAACCGTTTGGGAATTTAGCGCAAGCCATAGCCGATTTGCTCCTTGCGTCGCAAAGCGGCGAGGTTCGAATCCGTGAGGAGAGACGAAAAACAAGCAGACCGCCCATTCAGGGCGATCTGCTTGTTTTTTGGCGCACCGAACAGGATTCGAACCTGCGGCACCAAGCGTCGGAGGCTTGTGCTCTATCCAGCTGAGCTACCGGTGCGTACCGTGTTATTATATCACAATCATTTCCTTTTTGCAACCCCTCGCGTGCAAAAATCCCTCGTCAAATTCCGCAAAATCGTGCATAAATGCATGGCTTTTGCGGCATATTAAAAAAAGGAAAAACTTTTTAGAAAATTTTTCATTTTGGTATTGACAAAT
>JAFNZX010000357.1 GCA_017382615.1 Clostridia bacterium
CTTTGAGCCCGAGTACCGTGCTGTGTTGTCCTCGGTTGAGGGCTTGGATGACTCGGCAGATAAGCAATACATGCTTGCTGACGTACTCTTGTTGGGTTACTGGTGGCTGCCGGGGCAGGCAAACAACGAGGTGCTGGCAAAAATCAAGGTAGCAGCCATTGCAAGCCGTAATGAGTCGGTGATGCAGGCGGTTGTCCCCCAAGAATACAAAAAAAATAAGGGCGAGGAACGCCTTGCATTTATGCGCGACACGCAGATCCCCGAGCTTGAACAGCACGGCTTTGTCAAGGCTGTGGGGTATACGTGGTTCTGGTACGGCTGCTACAGCATGGATGAAAACCACACAGAGCAGGGCATGGATGCGTTTGGAAAAGTGTTGGAACTTCTGACTCCCGAGGATGTGTACTATGCAAACGCTCAGTCCGCACTTTGGGTGGAGCAGAAAAAGGCAAATGCTCCCAAAAACGAAGCGTTTGACCGTGACGGTATGGGGTACGGTACGCGCGGTGAGGTCTACCAGTACGTTGGCAAAAAGCTTTACTTCTGGGAGCAGCCCGGCTACAGCCGCGGCGGTACGTTGGAGCTCAACGAATCTCTGCTTTGGAACACCTCTCTTTGCGATGGCTTGCTTTATGATCCCGATCTGCTCCCGGGGCAGAGCGTCAAGGCGTCTGACGGCAGCATGACGCTGACATGCCTTGAAAACGATGCGACCGTCACGGTGGCGGCGGGCACGTTCGCGCATTGTACGGTGTACGAGATGGCAGGCTACCTTTACGGCACTACCTATACCAAAACCGTGTTTGCTCCGGGTGTGGGCTTGATCGCGCAGACAACCACGCGTTATAATCAAACCAACAACTGGGAGCTGAGCGCTTACAAGATCAGCGGCGGGGAAGGAATCGTGCCTTTTGCGCCCGGCAACCGCTGGGAATATATTTGCACGGATAAGGATTCTCCCTTCGTGTACACTGCCGAGAACTATTTTGAGGTCACATCCTACAAAAATGACAGAGCGGTGGTCAGCAACGGCTACTTTGCGCAGGTTACGGGCTATTCCGATACCTGGCAGGGGCACATTCTCAATGCGCGTCATAATTATATCTATCCCAAGGACGGCAAATGGCTGCTGCGCGACGTCAGCGGTATCATGAAACGTGCGGCTGAGTTAGCAGAAACCAAGCGCCAAAAGGTGCATACAGCCATTGCAGCCGACGTGATGCAGCGCATTTGGGACACCGATCCCGATGCAAATCCCGACTTCACTGAATTTGGCAGATGGAATTTCTTCACTCCTTATACGTTGGTTCGTGATAAGAAGGGCTATACCTGGGATGAAAACTGGCGTTACTCATTTGAAGGGAAGGATATGGCAAAGTGCGCGGACTATGAATTCTGCGTGCTGCACAATTTCCTTTACGGCATTTTGGCAGATGCGACGGGATATTTGTGGTGTGAAGCCTGGGTTCCCGGTTATCACTTGGAAACCAAGCAGGCGGAATATGCGGGTGGCGGCAGAAGAAAGGTCGACCTGACGCTGGACGTGCTTGACGATTGCACGGTCACGGTTGAGGCTGGCACGTTCGAGGGCTGCAGACATATCAGCTTTGATCTGCGTGGACTTGAGGGCACCGGCTGGGGCTATCGTGGCGGCAAGAAGGAATATTGGTTTGCGCCCGGTGTGGGCATTGTCAAGATGACCGCGCTGTATAAGAACGACACGCTGCAGGATGTTTGGGAGCTGACCGAGTATCGCGGCACGGGCGAAGGATTTTTCCCCGCAGAGGACGACATGTTCCGCCGCTATGAGTCCAAATTCTCGGGCAACGGCGTGCATGCATCGGTAGAGTACACCTTTGACGAGGAAAACGGCGAAATGGTCATTTTCCGCAATGCGCTGGGCAATCAGGACAGAGCGTGCTGGGAGGCAGGACCCATCGAAGCTCCCGAAGAGCAATGGTATAAGAAAAGTGAATAATTGAATCAAAAAAGGGCTGCTTTATAAAAGGCAGCCCTATGTTTTGATTTTTATTTACTCCAGTTGCCATCCTTGATGTATTCTGCAATCAGATCGC
>JAFNZX010000358.1 GCA_017382615.1 Clostridia bacterium
ATGTTTGATACGCAATACAGCGATTATAAATGCACCAATACGCCTGCGGGCAGAGATCTGATCAAGGAATACGTAGAGGCGTTCAGAGCCGAGGGTTTAAAGGTTGGCTTTTATTATTCGTTGCTTGACTGGTATCACGAGGACTATACCTTGGATAGGTGTCACCCGCAACGGCATATTCCCGACGGTGACCAATTCAACGAAGGGCGTGATATGCATCGATATGCCGAGTTCATGCGTAATCAGGTAAGAGAGCTTCTGACAAATTACGGAAAGATCGATATTCTTTGGTTTGACTTTTCCATCGGCGCTGCCGAAGACGACCGCCCCTGCTGGCAAGCCAAGGGGGCAAAGGAATGGGAAGCGGAGGAGCTGATCCAGCTGGCGCGTTCCCTTCAGCCGGGGATCATCATTGACAACAGAGCGGGGATCAAGCAGGATATCTGGACACCCGAGCAGTATCAGCCGCTGGAGTGGGTGCGCTATACGACCACGGGAGAGCTGGTGACGTGGGAGGCATGCCAAACCTTCTCCGGCTCGTGGGGATATCACCGTGATGAAAGCACGTGGAAGTCCCCTGAAATGCTGATCCAGATGCTGATCAACACCGTATGCATCGGCGGCAATCTGCTGATGAACGTCGGCCCGACGTCAAGGGGATATTTCGATGAAAGAGCCAATACCGCGCTTGACGTATATGCGAGATGGATGAAATTCAACAGCCGTTCTATTTACGGCTGCACCATGGCTGAACCGGAATTTGTTGCGCCGAGAGGGTGCCGATTGACGCAGAGCGAGGACGGAAAGAGATTGTACGTTCATCTTTTCGAGTATCCTTACAGCTTTTTGGAGCTTCCGGGCTTTGCGGGCAAGGTGGATTACGCTCAATTTTTGCACGACGGAAGCGAAATCAAAATGCGCGAGGGCGGAACCGGATACCTTGGCGAAGGGCAAACGAAGGATGACACAAGACTTATTCTTTCGCTCCCGCCGATCAAACCCAACATGATCGTTCCTGTCATCGAGCTTTTCTTGAAATAAAACGATACAAAACTTTTCGGAAATCCCTCGCAAACAACGAAAAAAGCACCCCAAGCGGGGTGCTTTTTTCGTTTCGGGAAGTGTGACCGATTTGGATGCAGCTTATTCATGTGCAGATCGTATCTGTTCAGGCCGATATATCATCCATGCAAGCAATACAGCGCACACACCGGAGATCAACTTTCCCACGAGCATAGGCAGCACGTAATTCGCATCAAACGCCATTGTAAATGCAAGATGGCTACCAAATACAAAGGATGCGGAAACCGCAAACGCGGCATTCAAGACAGTTCCTTTCTTATCCATCTTGTCCATAACGCCAAATGTAGAGGCGTTTGTCACAAGCGACCCCAAAAAGGCAACAGCGGAAACTGCATTGATACCTATTTTCGCGCCCATACGATCAAGCGGCTTGCCAAGCACCTTGATCACAATAAACATAAACGGCAGCGCACCCGAAAGGGTAACACACGCGTTGGCACACACAAACGCGGCATTCTCAAACGTATCAAAATATGCACTGATCTCTACCTTGGTTAAAAAAGTAAAGATCGCACACACCAATCCCACAAGCGATGCCGCCCGCATAAAATGACCAAATCCCGCAAAGCATCTGATGCACGCGACGCGGCAAAACACAAGCGCAAGCCCGATCAACACTCCGATCACGATCAGGGGGATCAAATTGATAAAAAGCGCAAGCGGAGAAATGCCGCAGATCAAGCCCGCCACAAAGCTGCCGATCGGCACGGTGCCAATACCGCAAAGAATGCCCAGGAAAAGCTCACTGTACTGCTCCTTTTTTACCAGCCCAAGCGAAAACGGCAGCGTGAAGGAGATCGTACAACCCATCATAGAGGAAACGACAAACGCGTTGTAAGCACCGATCTCGTCAGATACGCAAATGCTTTGCGCAATTGACATTCCCCCCATATCATTCGCCAGCAGAGATGCCGGAATGACGGACGGATCAATGCCGAAAACATGGTAAATTCCTTCAAATGCCGGAGCAAGCCATACGCCGATGGCCGGGGCGATCACGATCATGCCCAGCATAGACAGCGCCATCGGGCAAAAAAGCGAAAACGCTTTTTCAAATTCTTTCCCCACCCCGATCTTGTTGCCGAGCAGCCAATCCAGCGCGCCAAGCAACGAAAAAGCCAATATAACCACTGTAATGCCGTTCATGTCTTGTTCTCCTCGTTATCTTTTCGTAGACCCGGATGATATTATAGCACACAATCCCTCTTTTTGCAAGAATGTACCGCGCACTACAATTGCGCTCATTCCTTTGGGATCATCAAATGCTCGAAGCATCAAAAAAGGGCAGATTTTTCACAAAAATTGTGAAAAATCTGCCCTTAAATTTTCTGTTTTCCAAGCAAATCCTGCACGCGCCGGGCCGCGGCGCCGGATGGATCATGATCGACGCGCCGGCGGGGCAGATGACCGAGATCGACATCTCCCTCGCGCGGGGAAGAAAAA
>JAFNZX010000359.1 GCA_017382615.1 Clostridia bacterium
GAGATTGTGCAGCCTACCTGCACAGCAAACGGCTTTACCCTGCATACCTGTGCACGCTGCGATGAAAGCTATAGGGATAGCTTTACCGATACGCTGATGCATGATTACGAGGTGACCGAGGTAGCTCCTACCTGCAGCGAGAAAGGATATACAGCGTATACCTGCTCTTTGTGCGGCAACGAGATCATAGACGATGAAGTTCCTGCTCTCGGTCACGATTACGTGGCTACGGTCATCGCTCCCGGTTGTACGTCGAACGGCTATACCATTTATGACTGCTCAAGGTGCGAGGACTATTACCATGCAGATCATACCTATGCGACGGGACACGTCAGCGAGCCCATTCCTCCCGTTGAGCCTACCTTCCAGAGTCACGGCTGGATCGGCGGCAGACGCTGTGCGTCTTGCGGTATGCAGCTGGAGGCACAGACCCAGGTCGGCATGTACAGACATATCTACGTGGAGTATAACGAAGCGGCTGTGATCGTTGACGCACCCGACAAGGCGTCCTTTGGCACGTATATCACCATCACGGCAACCCCCAAGTCGGGCTATGAGTTCGTGGGCTGGTACATCGGCGACGTGCTGATGTGCGAGACGCCCGAGTACACCTTCCGGGTCGGTATTGACGAATATACCTATACCGCAAAAGTCAAGGGTACAAACGCTTGGGACGGCACGATTGCAAGCAGCTTTGCAGGCGGCAGCGGTACCAAGGATGATCCGTACCTGATCTCCAACGGTTGGGAGCTTGCTTACTTGGCTTACCAGATCAACTACGGCAATGCGGCACAGTACAACAATAAGTACTACGCCCTGACCGCGGATATTGATCTGAACAACGTCAACTGGGATCCCATCGGCAGTATTTACAATGCTTCCGGTGTAGGGGAAACCTCCAAGTCGTTTATCGGTCACTTTGACGGACGCGGCTTTACGGTCTATAACCTGTTTATCAATGCATCCAAGTATAACTTCAATCGCTTCTTCGGTCTGTTTGGCGTTGTAGAGGCAGGCGGCTACGTGGAGAACGTAAACGTCAGCAACTGCAACATTGATATTGACGGAGACGTCAAGGGGCAGGTATGCTGCGGCGGTATTGCGGGACGCATTGTGACTGCAACCGTGGCAAACTGCACAGTGAACGGCAAGATCAGCGCAAGCACCTCCTCCGGTGGTGTACGCGTGGGCGGTATTGTCGGTATTACCTTTGCAAGAAGCGTCATTGCGGATTGCCACGCAGAGGTCACTGTGAGAGGCTACAGCTCCGATAATAACGCTTTTGCGGGTGGTATTGCCGGAAACATTGAGGATACTACCATAGCGCGCTGCTGGGCAAATGCAAAGGTCAGCGCAAGCGGATCGGGATCTGTCTACATTGCAACGGGCGGTATTGCCGGATATGCACATACCTCGTCTGTCATCTATGATTGCTATTCGTCAGGCTCTGTCAGCGGCTCCAACAGGCGCGTGGAATGCAGAGTGGGCGGAGTTGTCGGTGCGCTTGGCGGTGCCACCGTGACGCGCTGCTATAGTACGTGTACCGTCTTCTCTCAGTCAGAGAAAAACGCCCTCGCAGGCGGTATCGTCGGACATCTGTTAAGCGCGGATTACAGCAATAGCGTTTCCGCATGCCTGTCTCTTGCATCGGTCAGCGCGGATAATTACGGCGGCTGGTATACCTACACCGGAAAGATCTACGGTTATAAGGCCTCCGGCTCGCTTTCAAATAACCCCACCTCCAAGACCGACACCGTAGGCTTCTACACCTCCACGCTTGGCTGGTCGGCAGACGTTTGGGACTTCAGTGCAGTGGAGAGCGGTGAACTTCCCACGCTTAAGCACTGATACAGTTACACAACGATAAGCATCAAAATCGGGGCTGTTTCATTTAGCACAGAACAAAAGCCATTGAAAGATGATAAGTGAAAAACAGCCCCATAGGCGTGATACTCTTATTGGAGTATCACGCCGGTTTTATGCGCCCTATGCGAACGGTATGTTGTGCTTTTGTAAACTCGCACAGCAAAACGTTAAGACGGTATGCAAAAACTGCCCAAGGCAATATCGCTCGCCTGCTGCAAACATAACCCGCGCGGGAGGATGTTGTGCAATGTGCTGTGGGAATATCTTTGGATAATAGTTATTTTGTGCAGTATTTTCGCCCGCTTTTTTGCGAAATTTGGAATAATTTGTTGACAGTGTGAAGTTTTTGTGATAAAATTAACATGTATTCTTTTTTGGGTTGAGATATAGAGGCTGCGGCTTTTATATATAAAGACAAATTAGAGGAGGAACATGATCATGTTCAAGAAAATTACGGCTCTGTGCCTGGTTGTTCTGATGGCTGCTGCATGCCTGGGTTTGGCTGCATGCACCGATATGAACAGCGGCGCAGCAAAAATGACCGACTCGCCCCTTCCCGAGGTTGAGCTCACCAAGGACTTCGAAGTTCCCGCAGATTTTAAGATCGGCTTTATTCTGCTGCACGACGAGGCTTCCACCTATGACCTGAACTTCATCAATGCGGTGAAGAAGGTACAGGCTGCTCTGGGTCTGACCGATGATCAGATCGTTTACAAGAAGGGCATCCCCGAGTCCAACGCTTGCTACGAGGCAGCATGCGACCTGGTTGACGCAGGTTGCGATATCGTTTTTGCTGACAGCTTTGGTCACGAGAGCTATCTGCTCAAGGCAGCAGAAGAGTATCCCGAGGTACAGTTCTGCCACGCTACCGGTACCATGGCACATACCGCAGGTCTTGCAAACTTCCACAATGCATTCGCTTCCATTTACGAGGGCAGATACCTTGCAGGCGTTGCTGCAGGTCTGAAGCTCAATGAAATGATCGCTGACGGTAAGATTACCGCAGAGCAGGCTAAGATGGGCTACGTTGGCGCATTTACCTTTGCTGAGGTTATCTCCGGCTACACCTCCTTCTATCTTGGCGCAAAGTCCGTATGCCCCAGCGTTACCATGGAAGTCCAGTTCACCGGCTCTTGGTACGACGAGGTAAAGGAAAAGGAAGCAGCTACTGCTCTGATCAACAACGGTTGCGTTCTGATCTCCCAGCACGCTGACTCCATGGGTGCTCCCTCCGTTTGCGAGGAAAAGCAGGTTCCCAACGTTTCCTACAACGGTTCTACCCACGAGGCTTGCCCCACTACCTTCATCGTATCCTCCAGAATTGACTGGTCTCCCTACTACCTCTACATCATCAAGTCCTACTGCCAGGGCACTCCCATCGCAGCTGACTGGTGCGGCGGTGCAGAAGAGGGCTCCGTTGTTCTGACCGGTATCAATGAGACCGCAGCAGCACAGGGCACCCTTGCTAAGCTGCAGGAGGTTGCAGGTAAGCTCAAGAGCGGCGAGATCAAGGTATTCGATACCAACACCTTCACCGTAAAGGGCGAGAAGCTGACCTCTTACGTGGCTGACGTTGACACCGACGCTGCATATACTCCCGACACCGAGGTCATCAAGGACGGTTACTTCCACGAGTCCGAGTTCAGAGCAGCTCCTTACTTCGACATTCAGATCGACGGTATCACTCTGCTCAACACCAACTTCGGCTAATATTTGACCATACGATCTATCAGACAGGCGGAGCATTTGCTCCGCTTGTCTCGGTTTTTTACAATCGTTGTGCAAAGCGTTCAAGAGGCGTTTTGAGGGCTTTGCACAAGGATTGTACAAGAAAAAATGTACGGAGGAGCACCCCATGAATAAACCGATTGCATTGGAACTGAAACAAATCACCAAGAGATTCGGCACCAAGGTCGTAGCGAACAAGCAGGTGGATCTTACGGTGTATCGCGGTGAGATCCTTGCCATTCTCGGTGAGAACGGCTGCGGTAAGACTACGCTGATGAATATTATCGCGGGAATCTACTATCCCGATAGCGGATCTGTCTTTGTGGGCGGCAAGGAGGTCGTGATCCGTTCACCCAAGGATGCGTTTGCGCAAGGTATCGGCATGATCCATCAGCATTTCAAGCTGGTTGACGTATTTACGGCTGCGGAAAACATCGTGCTCGGTGTGAACGACGGACATAAATACAACATCAAGGAGGTCAACAAACGCGTCTCTGAGATTGCGGATAAGTATGGCTTCCGTATCGATCCCAAAAAGAAGATATATGAAATGTCGGTGTCCGAAAAGCAGACGGTGGAGATTTTGAAGGTGCTGTACCGCGGTGCGGATATTCTGATTCTGGATGAACCCAGTGCGGTGCTGACTCCCCAGGAAACCGAAAAGCTGTTTGACGTGCTGCGCCGTATGCGTCGTGACGGCAAGTCCATTCTGATCATTACGCACAAGCTGCACGAGGTCATGGCGATCTCCGATCGCGTAGCCGTGCTGCGCAAGGGCGAGCACATTGCAACCGTGGAAACGGCGCAGACCTCCCCGGCACAGCTGACGGAAATGATGGTCGGCAAAAAGATAGAAATGGATATCTATCGCCCCATGCCGGAAAACGTGCGCGACCGCTTGGTGATCAAGAATCTCAGCCTGACCAGCGCAGAGGGAATCAAGATGCTGGACGACGTTACCTTTACCGCAAAAGCGGGAGAAATATTGGGTATTGCGGGTATTGCAGGCAGCGGGCAAAAGGAGCTGCTTGAATCGATTGCCGGGTTACATCACTTGCAATCGGGAAGCATTACGTATTATAATCCCAAAAAGGACAAGCCCATTACCTTCTACCATAAAAGCTTTGAGCGCGTAATGGAGCTGGCGGGGCAGGGAATGCTCCGGTATGCAGACGGAAGAGCGTTTACGGGCAAGGATGAAAATGGCAAACCCCTCTCAAAAAAGACCATCTGCGCACAGGTGGAGGCAGGGGAGATCCTGTTTGTGGAGGACGAGGTCATTAACCTGCGCGAAAAAACACCCCTGCAGATCCGCGAACTGGGCGTACGCCTTTCGTTCGTCCCCGAGGACAGACTCGGTATGGGTCTTGTAGGAAATATGGATATTGTGGATAATATGATGCTGCGCAGCTACCGCCGTGGAGCTTCCGTATTTGTGGATCGCAAAAAGCCGGGCGACCTTGCACGGACTATTGTGCATGATCTGGAGGTCGTTACTCCGGGTACGCACATCCCCGTGCGCCGTCTTTCGGGCGGTAACGTGCAAAAGCTGCTGGTGGGCAGAGAGATTGCTGCTGCGCCTACCGTGCTGATGGCTGCGTATCCCGTGCGCGGCTTGGATATTAACTCGTCCTATACCATCTATAATCTGCTGACTGAGCAAAAGCAAAAGGGCGTTTCCGTTATTTTTGTCGGCGAGGACCTTGACGTGCTCGTGGGGCTTTGCGACCGCATTATGGTGATTTGCGGCGGCCGCATTACGGGCGTGCTGGACGGCAGAAATACGACCAAGGAAGAAATCGGTCTGCTTATGACCAAGACCCAAACCGAACAGAAGGAGGGCACAGAGAGTGAAAACGCATGATAAAAGCGCGCGAGAGCCGCTCTTGCGCATTGTGAAGCGAGAATCCATGCCGATTTGGAAATCCATGCTGATCCGTGTGATTGCGGTGTTGGCAGGCATACTGATCTGTGCACTGCTTTCCGTGCTTGTACTGGATAACGTGGACTTCCTCAAGTTTATCAAAACGCTGTTCAGCGGGGCGTTCGGCACAGAACGAAATATTTGGAAGCTGGGGAAAAATGCAGCCGTACTGCTGTGTATTTCACTGGCGGTTACGCCCGCGTTCCGTATGAAATTCTGGAATATCGGTGCGGAAGGGCAAACGCTGATCGGCGCACTTGCGTCTGTTGCGGTGGCATATTATCTCGGCGGCAAGCTGCCCACACCCGTATTGCTTGCGCTGATGCTGCTTGCGTCGGTTCTTGCCGGTGCAATCTGGGGCGGTATTCCCGCTATTTTCAAGGCAAAGTGGAAAACCAACGAAACCTTGTTTACTTTGATGATGAATTACGTGGCAACGGGTATTGTGGCATATTGTCTGGCGATCTGGTGTCCCAGTAACGGCAGCGTGCTGCCCCGTCTGGCATACGGACACCTTCCCGTGATCATTCACGAGTATTTTCTGCTGATTGCTGTGACACTTATTTTGACGGCTGTGGTGTTCGTGTATCTGTACTACACCAAGCAGGGGTATGAAATCAGCGTTGTGGGTGAGAGTGAGAACACCGCAAGATACGTTGGTATCAGCGTAGGCAAGGTCGTGTTCCGCACCATGCTGGTATCGGGTGCGATCTGCGGCTTGGCGGGATTTTTGATCGTGGGTGCGCTGGACCATTCCATTACCACCACCTCGGTGGGCGGCATGGGCTTTACCGCAATCATGGTCTCCTGGCTTGCAAAATTCAATCCCTTGGTGATGATGGGCACTTCGCTGTTCGTGACCTTCTTGCAGCAGGGCGCTGCAGAGATCGGTTCTGCGGTGGATCCCTCGTTCCCCAATATTATCGTGGGTATTGTGCTGTTCTTTATTATTGGCTGTGAGTTCTTTATCGGCTATAAGATCAAATTCCGCGAAAAGGCGAGAAAAGGAGGTAGCGCATCGTGAATATGCTGCTTGATTTTATCATTACGGCAATCCCGCTTGGCATGACCTTCCTGTTTGGGTGTGTGGGTGAGATTTTGACCGAAAAGGCAGGGCATTTGAACTTAGGTATCCCCGGTATTATGTGCGTGGGCGGCACGTGCGGCTGCGTGGCTCTGAAAATGCTCAGAAACAGCGGCTTGCCTTGGCCCTTGATCGTTGTGCTTGCCATCCTTGCTGCCTTTGTGGGCGGTATGCTTATGGGGCTGATCTATAGCTTTTTGACCGTAACGCTCAGGGCGAACCAAAACGTGACCGGTCTTGCTATGACCACCTTCGGTGTAGGCGTGACCAAGTTTGTGATGTCTCCTATGGCGGAGGGCGGCGGTATGTCGTATTTGTATGCACTCAAATATTTCCGCTATCCCTTCCAGGGAAGAACCGATGCGCTGAAATATTGCGGCATCATGGTGTTTTTGGGGATCATCATCGCGCTGGTTGCAGCGTTTGTGCTCAGCAAAACGCGTTCAGGCTTATATTTGCGTGCGGTGGGTGAAAATCCCGCAACGGCGGATGCTGTGGGCATCAACGTGACGGGGTATAAGTACAGAGCTACGCTGATAGGCAGCGGTGTTGCAGCGCTGGGCGGCTTGTTCTATATTATGGATTATGCCGGCTCGTACGAGGCGTATAAGAGCATTGAGGCGATGGGCTGGCTGTCCGTTGCGCTTGTTATCTTCACGCTGTGGAAGCCCGCGCTGAGCATTCTCGGTTCGTTTTTGTTTGGACTTTTGTATATTGCAGGCTCACGAATTCCCACGTTGTTGGGCATACAGCTGGACATGAGCGCAACGCCCCTTTTGCAGATGCTGCCGTATCTGGTTACCATTGTGGTATTGATCGTGGTCAGCGTCCGCAAGAAGCGTGAGCATCAGCCTCCGGCATGGCTGGGCTTGCCGTATTTCAGAGAAGACAGATAGCAAATACCAAAACCTCCCGGCAAATTTTGAAATTTACCGGGAGGTTGATTTTCATTTTGGTTCTTGACAAATATGCATAACTGTGCTACAATATGGGAGTCACGCGGGTGTGGCGGAATTGGCAGACGCGCCGGATTTAGGATCCGGTGGTTATCCGTGCAGGTTCAAGTCCTGTCACCCGTACCAATACGAAAGGGACGCAATAAGCGTCCCTTTCGTATTGGTACGGGTGACAGGCAACTTGCACCTGCTTCGAGCTTGCTGCATACCGAACGGTTTAAGATAAGTAATATGCACGCTCGACCAAAGCCGCGTGCAGACGCGCGGCTTTGATAGGTTCAAGTCCGTGCCATTTGGACACCTGCTTCGAGCTTGCTGCATACCGAACGGTTTGAAAAAAGTAATATGCACGCTCGACCAAAGACCGACATCGTCGGTCTTTGATAGGTTCTAAGTCCTGTAAGAGAACAGGCAGTCATGTGACCAATGTTATTTAAGGCTCCTGCTTTCATTAAATTTAAGTTTTTGCGAATATAAGCAGTTCATAGAATGAACTTTCGATTCAATCATCATTGTTATGCATATTCAAGAATTGCATAAATCTGATATCCTGCAATACTTCGTTATTGGCTTCGATATCCGATTTCGCTTGTTCCAATAAGTACATTAAGTTTTCATTCTGTGCTCTTTGCAATTCTGCTACTTCCATAGCTGCCATATGTTTTAGTTCCTGCTCATACAAGTTGATTGCTTCTTTTAAAGTGTCTGCTCGAAGGTTTTGAACAGCCTCCAGCATAAACCCTACAGCCATTACATTTCTATAACTCGTCGGCAAAAATTCCAGATAATGC
>JAFNZX010000360.1 GCA_017382615.1 Clostridia bacterium
GTATTGCCCGATACTTGATTCACGCATCCTCTCTGTATTCCTTGGGTGGGATACCAACGCACAGCTTGAAATTGCGGTTAAAGCTGCGCAGTGAGGTGTAACCACACTCGTACGCGCACTCTATGATGGGCTTGTCGGTATTACGCAAAAGGTAACAGGCGCGGTCAATCCTGCGGCGGTTGACCATAGAGATAAAGGACATTCCCGTGGACTCGCTGAAATAGCGCGACAGATAGGACGGATGATACCCCGTGGCACGGCTGAGATCCTCAAGGGTGCAGCTTTTGTCGTAATTCTGCTCGACGAAGTCAAATATTTTTTGCAAAAGTCCGCTCCCGACCGTCTTGCGCTTGACGTATGCGGTATTCTCATCCAGCGTAGCGCACACCGCGTACAAAACCGCCTTGGTTCTGACCGTCGAGGAGGTCTGCTCCAACTCTATCAGCTGCGCAAGCAAGTAATCCGGAATGGCGATCTTACTGTTCTGCGGAATCTCACAGGCATGCCTTGGATAGTATGCACTGACAGTTTCAGGTGAAAAAATGACCAGTAAATGCTTGCAGTCCGTGCCGGAAAGTGCGTGAATCTGCTCGGGGAATACCAATACGCCCTCTCCCCTTCCAATCTCATAGCTCTTTTCTCCCACGTGCACGGTCATTTTTCCATCCAGCATCGTAATCAACTCGAAGGAATGATGAATATGCGCAGGAAAGGAGAAGTTTTCGCCCGTCTCCTTGCAAAAATATTCCGAAACGCCGAAATGCTGGTTCTGATAAATCATATTTCTCTCCAAAAGTAAAATTCTGTCTATCATTATATATCTTTTTGCGAGTGGTGTCAAGACTTGCGTGCTATAATTAACATGGAATATAGCGTGTACAAATCTATACGTAAGGAGAAGAGCATGGAATATTATTTGAGTATTGACCTTGGCACCTCGTCCGTTAAGCTGATGCTGGTGGACTCTGAAGGCAACATTGCCAATACCGCAAGCCGCGAATACCCCGTTTTCTATCCCCACGCAGGCTGGAGCGAGCAAAATGCAGATGACTGGTGGAACGCCATTTGCGACGCGCTCCCCGAATTGCTTGCAGGACGCGACGGCATGTCGGTCAAGGGTATCGGCGTTGCAGGACAGATGCACGGACTGGTTGCGATTGACGCAAGCAACCGCCCCATTCGTCCCGTGATTTTATGGAACGACGGCAGAACAGAGGCGCAAACCGCTTACCTCAACGAGGTTATAGGCAAGGAAAAGCTGTTTGCCTATACGGGAAACATTGCCTTTGCAGGCTTCACCGCTCCCAAGCTTTTGTGGATGCGCGAAAACGAGCCCGAAAACTTTGCAAAAATTCACAAGGTCCTGCTTCCCAAGGACTATATCAATCTGCTTCTGACCGGCGAGTACGCGACCGACCTCTCCGACGCTTCGGGCATGCTGCTGCTTGACGTCAAAAACAGAGCGTGGTCAGGCGAGATGCTCGACATCTGCGGCATTGCTAAGACGCAGATGCCCACTCTTTACGAAAGCTACGAGGTCATTGGCAAGATCCTGCCCGAGATCGCTTCCCGCTTTGGTCTCAACCCCGATGCGATCGTGGTTGCGGGCGCGGGCGACAACGCTGCTGCCGCAGTGGGTACCGATACGGTTGGTGCGGGCGGCTGCAATATTTCTCTGGGTACCTCGGGCACGGTATTCGTTTCGTCCGATAAATTCTCGGGCGATGCGGCACAAGCCATTCACGCCTTCTGCCATGCGGACGGCGGCTATCACCTCATGGGTTGCATTCTCTCGGCTGCTTCCTGCAACAAGTGGTTCTGCGACGAGGTGCTGCGCACCAAGGACTACCGCACCGAGGAGGACGCCGTGACAGAAGACAAGCTTGGCAGAAACTCGGTCTACTTCCTGCCCTATCTCATGGGCGAGCGCAGCCCCATCAACGATACCAATGCCGCAGGCACCTTCGTGGGTCTGCGTCCCGACAGCACCCGCGCGGACATGTACCAGGCGGTGCTTGAGGGCGTGGCGTTTGCCATCAAGGACAACGTAGAGATCATTCGCGCGTTCGGCATTGACGTGCGGCAAAGCTGTCTGTGCGGCGGCGGTGCAAAATCCGCCCTGTGGCGTCGCATTCTCGCAAACGTGCTCAACGCAGAGCTGGTGCTCCCCGTAACCGAGCAGGGCCCCGGCTACGGTGCGGCAATGCTTGCCATGGTGGGCGCAGGCACATACGACAGCGTCAAGACCTGTGCCGACGCCTTTTTCAAAGCGAAAACAACCGTCAAGCCCGAGCCCGAGCTGGTTGCGCTGTACAAGGAAAGATACCAAAAATTCAGCCATATCTACCCCGCAATGAAAAATTTATTTACACAAATAAAGGAGTAACATCATGAGCGAAATTTTCACCAACATTCCCAAGATCCAATACGAGGGCAAGAGCTCCAAGAATCCTCTTGCATTCCGCTACTACGATGCTGACCGCGTCATCCTGGGCAAGAAGATGAGCGAGCACCTGCCCTTTGCTATGGCATGGTGGCACAATCTTTGCGCTGCAGGCACCGACATGTTCGGCAGAGACACCGCAGACAAGAGCTTCGGCACCGAAAAAGGCACTATGGAGCACGCAAAGGCAAAGGTTGACGCAGGCTTTGAGTTTATGCAGAAGCTGGGCATCAAGTACTTCTGCTTCCACGACGTAGACATCATTCCCGAGGCGGAGGACATCAACGAGACCAACCGCCGTCTGGACGAGATCACCGATTACATTCTCGAAAAGATGCAGGGCACCGACATCAAGTGCCTGTGGGGTACTGCAAATATGTTCTCCAACCCCCGCTTCATGAACGGCGCGGGCAGCACCAACTCCCTGGACGTTTACTGCTTTGCCGCAGCACAGATCAAGAAGGCACTGGAGCTGACCGTGAAACTGGGCGGCAAGGGCTACGTATTCTGGGGCGGTCGCGAGGGCTACGAGACCCTGCTCAACACCGACGTCAAGCTGGAGCAGGAGCACATTGCAGCACTGATGAAGATGGCTGTCACTTACGGCAGAAGCATCGGCTTTACCGGGGATTTCTACATTGAGCCCAAGCCCAAGGAGCCCATGAAGCACCAGTACGACTTTGACGCTGCAACCGCGATCGGATTTTTGCGCCAGTACGGTCTGGATAAGGATTTCAAGATGAATATTGAGGCAAACCACGCAACCCTTGCAGGTCACACCTTCCGTCACGAGCTGCGCATCTCCGCCATCAACGGCATGCTGGGCTCTATTGACGCAAACCAGGGCGACTACCTGCTTGGCTGGGACACCGACGAATTCCCCTACGACGTTTACGAGAGCACCATGTGCATGTACGAGGTACTCAAGGCAGGCGGCTTGACCGGTGGCTTTAACTTCGACGCAAAGAACCGCCGTCCCAGCAACACCTACGAGGACATGTTCCACGCATACATCCTCGGTATGGATACCTTCGCGCTCGGTCTGATCAAGGCAGCAGAGATGATTGAGGACGGTGAGCTGGACGCATTCGTAGCAAACAAGTACGCAAGCTTCAACTGCGAGCTGGGCGAAAAGATCGCACGCGGCGAGTGCACCCTTGAGGAGCTTGCAGCACGTGCAGCGGATATGGGCACTTGCGCAAATCCCGGCAGCGGCAGACAGGAATACCTGGAAGGCGTTGTCAACAGAGTCATGTTTGGCTAATTCATGCAAAATTGAATAAAAAGGTTGCCCCTTACAGAACAGCGACGTTGTACGTGTTCCGTAAGGGGCAACTGATTTTTTGCAGAGTATTTCATTTGCAATACAGTTTTTTCTTGCCTTTTTTCGCACGCTGTGGTATAATGTGGCAGTACGAATCATCGGGAGGCACACAATGGAAAACAAACTCAAAACAATCGATCACACACCCGTCGCACATCGCGCAAGCACCCTGTTCCAGGTATCCCTTTTACAAAGTCTTGCCAACGGCGACTATTGCGGCAGCGTCACCATCGGTCAGCTGCAGCAGCACGGTGATACGGGGCTCGGCACGTTTCACAGGCTCAACGGTGAGTTGATCATGCTGGACGGCATTACTTATCGGGCAGCGGGAGACGGCAGCATAGAGGTTGTTTCGGATGACGAAACCACCCCTTTTTCGGCTGTTACCTTTTTGCATGCAGATGAAACGTCCACTCTTCAGGAGGTTTCCGATTACGACGCGCTCTTGCAAGCATTGAACCAAAGAGTGGCAGCAAGAGGAATCAATCGGTTTTATATGATTCGACTGGACGGACTGTTTGGGCAGATGCATACCCGCAGCGTGTATGCGCAAGACGAGCCCTACGCACGTCTGACCGAGGTGCTGATGCGCGAGCAGACCTTTTTTGACGATGAAAACATAGAAGGCACGGTGGTAGGACTGTACTGCCCGCCTTATATGTCTTCTTTGAACGCGACAGGCTGGCATATGCATTTCATTTCCAAAGATAAGACCAAGGGCGGGCACGTGCTGGGCTTGCGCATATCGGATGCGGTTTTATCGTGGGATGATATCAACTCTTTTGCATTACATCTTCCGCAAAACGAAAAATTTCACCAATTCGATCTGACGATCGACCAATCAAAGGACATTGCGCTTATAGAAACGAATCACGAAAATTAATCCAATCAGCTCAACTTCTCTTTCAATAAAAGAATGTCATCCTCCGTCATACCCGCGTCAAGCAGATACGTCGTGACCGCTGCCTCCAGATCCACCGCGGCAAGCTCCTCGTACGTATCAACGCCCGTAATATGGTACAGTATGGCAAGCAGATTGTTTTCGAGTACGATCTCGTATCTCTCGGGCTGAGTCTCCTTATCAATACCGTAGTAATTATAAAAGCTGATCATATAGTCGTCAATGATCTCCTCAAGCTCCGCGCCCATCAATGCCCCGAGCAGCATGGTTGTAAAGCCTGCTCTGTCCTTCCCTTCGGTACAGTGCAAGCAATACGGAGGCTCGTTGTGGGCAAGGAAGGTCAAGCCCTCTGCAACAGAGGCAGCAAAGCTTGGTGAAAAGAAATCTCCGCCCAGATCCAATGCCATGACGTGCCCGGATTCATAAAGCGCAAGATAGTACTGCGAGGCAAAGTCATCTGCTTGACGATATTCCTCTATATCCTCCGCGGAATCGGCAAGGTTCAAAACCGTGGCAACGCCGACGGATGCAATCAGCGCATTGGCATATCCGGCACGTCCGTGCTTGTTGTTGATCGGCGACGCGGTTCTGTACAGCTTTCCCGCACCGATGCGCCCTATTGTCACAGCGCGGAAGTTGGCAAACGTGGCATCGTCGGGATAGTCGGCACGGTCTTCGCTGTATTGCAGCGAGCAAAGCTTTTGAACTTCCAGCATTCCCGCTTTTTCCACCATGGAAATCTCAACGGTATCCCCCACGGCAATTCCCGTTACCTCGTAAAATTTACCGTAGTTGATGCATATAGCAACGTTGGCTTCCGGCTTCTGTCCGCGCAACATCACTTCACCGGAATTGACGTAATACCCGTCGTAAAACGGCATATTCGCCTGATAGGAGCCAAAGCGCACCGATACGATATCGCCAAGCTCATACCCAAGGGCAGCGAGATCGGCTGTCGAGATATCCAGCACGGCATGACCGAACTTTTCAATTTCAATGACGGTCGCGCAAACCGTATCCGATTGATCGGATGGATTTTCCGGCTGTGTACAAGCACTCAGCTGCAAAAGCATCAAGCAAGCGATAAAAAAAGCAATCAATCTTCCAACACTTTTATTCATGGTTTCACTTACCTTTCTAAGATAATGTTTGTTTATTCCATTAAACTCAAATGTCAGATACCACTCAAGTCAGCAGAGCATCATCTCCACTTTTATTTTGCGTGGGCTGCCTGATCTTGTTCGTTGTGCAAGATCAAATCCAGCAGCTCCCGATATTTCATCTCCCCCGCCGCAACGGCAAGTCCGACACGGACGACCTCTGCGTTGGTTGGACGAAGCCTGACGCCGTTGACTTCCAAAAACGTCAAAAGCACGAGTATACCGATTCTCTTGTTCCCGTCCACAAAAGCATGATTGGAGATCAGCGCAAAGCCCAACCGCGCGCCCTTTTCCTGCACTGTTGGATACAGCTCCTGCCCGTCAAAGGTGGCAAAAGCCGATTCCAGTGCACTGTTGAGAAGCGCGATATCGCGCACACTGGAATCCCCGCCCGTTTCCTTGGTTAAAATCTCGTGCAACAAAAGCACCTTATCCTGACTGATCCTGATCATTTTGCCAGCTCCTCAAATGCAGCACGGTAAAGCTTCAAAATACGCGCTGCCACAAAGTCGATTGTCTCATCGTCTGTCATTTCAACGGCAGCACCCTTTTTGATATCTGTCAATTTATACTTGGGCTCGTTGTTTTGGAAAATGTAAAGCTCACCGTACTCTTCGGCAAGTCTTGCCACTCTTGAAAAGTCCTGCGTTGCCTCGGAGATCGAAACGATCCGATTGGTGTTCAAATGCACCGAAAACACCTCCTATGCTCAATTTCCATACCATTATACCCATTATACACGAACATTCGGATATTGTCAACCTCCGTTTCTAAGGTAGCAGCGACATTTCCAAGACAGCAGCCGGGTACGTTGTCACAATAAGCAGGCAGCACCCGCGGGTGCTGCCTGCTTATTGTGACAACGTACCCGGCTGCTGTCTTGGAAATGTCGCTGCTACCTTAGAAAC
>JAFNZX010000361.1 GCA_017382615.1 Clostridia bacterium
GCAAGCCCTTTTTGCTCTCGGTCACGGGGTAGGGTTCGTTACGTAGTGCACTGCCCATATCCTCGACGTATTTCGCGCCCTCGATCTCCTTGCCCTCGGCGCTGCAGAGATAATAGAGGAATCTGCCGTCGCAGCCGCCCAAGTCAAGGGGCAGGGTAAAGGAGCCGTTTTGCGCCGTGGCATCGGCTTCAAAGATAGGCGTATCGGTACAGAACGCGCTGCGGTATGCGCGCACGTGCACGTCGCCCGAAAAGTCCAAGTCAAAGCGAAGTTGTCCGTTGTCGGTCACAATGCGTAAAATTTTCATGTGCAGCCTCCCGGTAATAGTTTTGTTTTCCCTATTATATCAAATAACTTTATGCTTGGCAATAGGTAAGCGTTAATTTACAATTTTTTGTGAACATTTTTTATAAATGTAGCAAAAATGCACGAAAGTGTGGTACAATGAAAAAAAGACACTACGAAAGGTGGCACACAATGAAAAAATACGTATCAGGATTGCTTTTATTGGCCCTGCTGTTGGCGGCTTTCGCAGGCTGCAATCAAACGAACGAGCCTGTGCAAGAGTCCACACAAGAGCAGACGACAGAACCCGTAGGGTCGAGTAGCTCGATGGAGTCGAGCATCGAATCGACCGCACCCGATACACAACCCGAAAGCGGCATTTTTGCGCCTACGGGTACGGCGCCCGTATTTTCCATCATGGGCGGCGTATATGCTGATAAGCAGGAGCTGACGCTTACCGCTCCCGAGGGCACGGACTATACCGTGCGCTACACCACCGACGGCAGCGTACCCACCAAGAGATCGGGCAAGTTTGAGGACGCGATCAGCGTGCCCGGCAAGGACGCGACCGTGATTCGTGCTGCTTGCTTTGATGCGGACGGCAATCTTGTGGGCAGAGTCATCACGCATAGCTACATCAAGGCAAACAGCGATCGCGCGGCACTGTATACCGTATCTCTGACGCTCTCGCCCGATGATTTTGACGAGCTGTGCCGTCATTATTCGGAAAAATTGGAAATGCCCACGCATATCGAGATTACGAATCCCGCAGGCGAGCTGGTCATCTCGCAGGATGGCGGCATGCGCATCTTCGGTGGCTCGTCGCGCTCGCTCTCGCAAAAGTCCTTCAAGATCATCGCACGCAAAACGGGGCACTTTGGCACCGAACTGTACGAGGGCAAGGGCACCTTCCGCTATGCGTTCTTTGACGGGCGCACCGTCAAGGCGGGTGCGGACGCAGGCGAGGTGCTGGACAGATACGACAGCCTGATTCTGCGCAACGGCGGCAACGATTCGCTGTTGCACAATTCCTGTGACCCCCTGCACGCCTCTTTGCTGCGTGATAACGCGGTCAACAACTTTGCCGCACACGTCACGGATTCCTTGGAATATGCCAATTCCGCATTTGCCGTCGTGTACGTCAACGGTGAATATTACGGCATTCTTGACATGAAGGAGAACATGAACGAGGATCACGTCAAGCGCGTCTTTGGCGTGTCGGACGATGACGTCGTGGTGGTCAAGAGCGAGCTTGACACCTCGCGCGGCGGCAGATTTGACGGAGAATGGTTCTTCTATGAAAGCGAAAATGCCGATGAGCTTGCGGCTTGGGAAAGCATTTGCAAAAAGGTTGCAACCGCGCAAAAGAAGGGCAATATGAGCTATTACGATACGCTTGCGTCCCTGGTTGACCTGCACAGCTTTGCCGAGTATTGCGCGCTCAATCTCTATACGTCCAATCACGACTGGCCGCACAATAACGTCAAGCTGTGGCGGTATACCGGTGCACCCGTCGAGGGTAACGCCATCACCGACGGCAAGTGGCGCTTTATGACGCGCGACCAGGATCTGGGCATGGGCAGATATGATTCCGCGCACCTCAATCCCGAGCTGGATACCACCCCCGAGGTGGATAGCTTCTACCGCATGCTGGGCAATTTCGTGGATTATCACGATCTGTATTCCTATAAGGGCGAGGAACGCATGTATCCCGATTCGCTGGGGCTGCAGTGCATGCTGGCGTATTGCCTGCAAAATGATGCCTTCCGCGCGGATTTTGAAGAGATCTGCCGCCGCATGGCATCCGAGGAGTCGCAAGCCATTCTGCTTGACGAGCTGAGCGTGAGCGCAAACGCCATCAAGCCCGAAATGGAGAGGCACATTGACCGCTGGGGACACAATATCGGTAATGGCTATAACCTCAAGGCATGGCAGAAGGAGTATTCCGCCATCAAAAAGTACGTCAATAACCGTCCCGCGTACTTTATTGAGCAGCTGGAAAGAGCATTGGAAAGGACCGGAAAGTGATATGACCTACGAACAATATTTAGACAAGGTATACGGCTGTTTCTTAGGCAAAACGGTGGCGGGCACGATGGGTGCGCCGTACGAGGGCATCAAGATGCCGCTGGAACTTCAGTTCAAGCCCGAAATGATCAACACCATGCTGCCCAATGACGACTTGGATTTGCAGGTGCTTTGGCTGGACGCGGTCAAGCAGTACGGCGAGGACTTTACCTCGTACGATCTGCAAAAGGTATTTTGCGAGAACTGCGACTATTCGCCCGGCGAGTACGCCATCATGCGCAAGAACTACGAAAAGGGCATTTATCCGCCCGAAAGCGGACGTTTTTGCAATGACTTTTATATTCAAGGTATGGGCTGCCCCATTCGTTCGGAGATCTGGGCGTGCCTGTATCCCGCACAGCCAGGCAAGGCGGCGGATATGTCCGCACGTGACGGCTGCCTTGACCACGAGGGCGAGAGCGTGTATGCTGAGCGGTTCTTTGCCGCGCTGGAGTCCGCTGCGTTTTATGAGAGCGATCTTGACAAGCTGATCGATATCGCGCTTTGCGAGATCCCCGCAGACTGCAAGATTCGCACGCTGATCGCGGATACGCTTGCGTGGTGCAGAGAGTATGAGGGCGTCAAGCAGGTGCTCGCTCGC
>JAFNZX010000362.1 GCA_017382615.1 Clostridia bacterium
GCCGTGGGCGAGCGCAAATCCTGCTACTCCTTCTCCAATTTGGGCGTATCCCGTATGCCGCCCGAATTCGAATCTTACGTGGATCGCATGGATTTCGTGCTGGGCACGGGAAAATTCCAGCGTTACAACGTCGCCCTGATCACATTCAAGGATAAAATGATGTTTAACATTACGCGTAACGTAAGCAAGCCGCTCCTTGAGCGACATCTTTACGACGTGCTGCGCGAGCGCGGCGTGCACGTCATAGCAGAAAGCAATATCAGAGCATAAGGAGGAGAAACTATGTATTGTATCAAATGCGGTGTGGAGCTGTCCGACGGTCAGACCGTCTGCCCCGTTTGCTCCACGCGCGTCTATCACCCCGATCTCCCCGTCAAGGAAGCTACCCCCACCTACCCCAAAAAGGAGTTCGAAAGCGAGGAGTTCAACCGCAAGGGCATTTTGTTCGTGCTCACCATTCTTGCACTCCTGACGGCTGCCTTGTGCGTCATGTTCGATATTTCGCTGTGCGGCGGCATGACGTGGTCCGGCTACGTGGCGTGCGGACTGGGCGTCTTTTACGTGTGCGTCATTCTTCCCCTGTGGTTCAAGCGCATCACGCCCGCCATCTTCGTGCCCGCGGCGTTTGTCTCCATTATTTTACTGCTTTTATACGTCAACGCCAAAACCGACGGCAATTGGTTTTTGTCCTTTGCCTTTCCCGTAGCGGGCATCCTTGGCTTGATCACGACGGCAGTCACCACTCTCTGCCACTATCTCAAGCACGGTCGTCTTTATATCATAGGCGGCGGATTTATCGCACTGGGCGCATGGACGATGCTCATTGAGCTGTTTCTTCACTTGACCTTTGCGCTTCCCCGGCACATCATCTGGTCGCCCTTTCCGTGCACCGCATTTGCCGTATTCGGCATCATGCTGATCATCATCGGCATCGTCAAGCCCTTTAAGGAATCGCTGCGTAAGATTTTCTACGTAGGAAACAAGTAACACAAATGAACGACATCAAGAATATTATCGCAAAAAACATTGCCGAGCTTCGTCAGACAAAAGGCATGACGCAGCTTGAGTTAGCAGAAAAGCTGAATTACTCGGACAAAACCATATCCAAATGGGAAAGAGCGGAATCCACCCCCGACATTTCCATTCTCATAGAGATTGCAAGCATATTTGACGTGACCCTGGACTACCTTGTGACAAAGGAGCACACGGCAAATCCGACACAGACCGAAACAGAAACACAAGCACCGACCGATGAAGACGCACGCACTTGTGCCGACATCCCGGACGACGGCAAGGATATACACGCCCCCGGACTGAACCGACGCGCCATAGCAAGCCTTTCGGAATGCTGCGCTTGGTTCGTTGCCGTTTTTGCATTCGTGGTCACTACCCTGTTTGCAAAGCAAATATCCTATCAGTTTCTCTTCTTCGTATACGCACTGCCGGTCGCGTTTATCGTGCGCTTAGTATTCAATTCGATATGGTTCAACACAAGACACAACTACTACATCATCTCTCTTTTGATGTGGTCAGTGCTTGCAAGCATTCATATCACGTTCCTGTACTTTGATACAAACGTTGTCCTTATCTATTTGTTAGGCGTTGCAGGACAGATCGCCATCGTTTTGTGGTCGTTTATCCGCAAGCCCGGCAAAAACCAAAAAAAGTAAGAAACCCTATGCAAAAAGCCTCTTTTTTACGTAAAAACGGGGCTTTTTGGTGCTATTCTACGAATCGTAGAGTCAAAAAGCACCCACCTCTACGGGGCGTAGAATCAAGAGTAGAGGCATCCGCGCAAGGTGTAGGTTGACCTCTTGTATAGGCGTGGGTATAATAAAGGCACACTCACCCCAAAAAAGGAGCACACCTTATGCGTAAGGAAATACCCATCTTTTTTTCTACCGACGACAACTATCTGCCCTTTCTGGACGTTGCCATACGTTCCCTGATCCAAAACGCCTCCCCCGCCTTTGACTACAAAATCATGATCCTGCACACGGGACTGCAAAATGACGGCATGCAGACCGTCATGCAAAACGCCAAGGCAGGCTTTTGCATCGAGTTTATGGATATTTCGGAGCAGCTGGAAAGCATCAAGTCCCGTTTTAAAAACGTCTACCATTTTTCCATCGTAACCTACTACCGCCTCTTCATTGCCTCGCTGTTTCGACAGTACGATAAGGTCATATATCTTGATTGTGACCTGGTGGTGCTCGGGGATATCTCCGAGCTGTATTGCACCGAGCTTGGCGATCATATCCTGGGCGCAGCCCCCGAGCAGTTTGTGCAGAACACCAAGGAATTCAGAGAATACGCCCAAACGGCTCTTGGCGTAGATCCCGACGGCTACGTCAACGCGGGCGTGCTGCTCATGAATCTGGCGGAATACAGAAGGTGCGGGATAGAGGATCAATTCGTCCACCTGATCACCGAGCACGATTTCGACCTGCTCGACCCCGATCAGGCATACCTGAATTTTCTTTGCCTTGGCAAGATCCTCACGCTTCCCAACGGCTGGAACAAAGAACCTATGCCCCTTGCCTGCGAGGGCAAAAAGAACATCGTGCACTACGCGCTTTATAAAAAGCCCTGGCAATACGACGACGTTATGGACGGCGAATACTTCTGGCATTACGCAAAGCTCTCCCCCTTTTACGACGAGATCTGCGCAAGAAAGCAACGCTTCGGGGATGCGGAAAAAGCACAAAAGGAAGCAACTGCGCGCGAAATACTGGTGCACGCCGTTAAAATCACCGAATCGGAGAACACCTTTGCTAAGTGCCTGTGCACCGTTGACGTCACGTGAAAACCAGCCGCAAGGGCAGCTTTCATCCCTTGCATCCCGTATGGGCGGACCAAATATAGGCTGTTGTCCTTATCGGAGAAAGAAAATAAGGGTATGGGCATGGGGCTGCGGAAATAGCGGTAAATAGGAGCAAAAATTAAGGACTGTATCGTTTTGACGCAGTCCTTGATTGCTTTTATAGATAGTTGCTGTAGGAGCTGGCGATCACTGATCGC
>JAFNZX010000363.1 GCA_017382615.1 Clostridia bacterium
GCAGAGCCGCCAGCTTTGCAAGCTTGTATTCGTACAGATTGAGCGTATCGTCCTGCGCCTTGTTGGTCACGGGCTTTTCGCATCTGTTGCCGCCGATAAATCTGCGCCCGCCACCGAAATCGTTGACCGTGAGCTGGCAGCGGTTGTTACAGCCGTTGCAGGTCACGCTCTTGATATTGTAGGTAAACGCCTTCATATCCTCGTAGGAAAGAATGCCGGAAGCGCCCTGTCCCTTGTGCGTCTGCTTTGCATACAAGGCAGCGCCAAACGCGCCCATCATGCCCGCAATGTCGGGACGGATGACCTCCACGCCGATCTCCTGCTCAAATGCACGCAGCACGGCGTTATTTAAGAACGTACCGCCCTGCACCACGATCTTTTTGCCAAGCTCGTCCGCGCTGTGCACGCGAATGACCTTATAAATGGCATTCTTGACCACACTGATGGAAAGGCCTGCCGAGATATTCTCCACGCTCACGCCTTCCTTTTGCGCCTGCTTGACCGAGCTGTTCATAAACACGGTGCAGCGCGAGCCAAGGTCCACGGGCTTTTGCCCGAATAAGCCAAGGTTTGCAAACTCGTCAATGGGATACCCCATGGCGTTTGCAAAGGTCTGTAAGAAAGAGCCGCAGCCCGAGGAGCAAGCCTCGTTTAAGAAAATATTATCAATCGCGCCGCCGCGGATCTTAAAGCACTTCATGTCCTGACCGCCGATGTCAATGATAAACTCCACGTCGGGCATAAAGTATTTTGCAGCGGTAAAGTGCGCCACGGTTTCCACCACGCCCACGTCAATGCCCAGAGCCGCGCGCATCATGTCCTCACCGTAGCCGGTGACGGCACTTGAAACGATTCTCACCCCCGGATATTTTTCATACATCTCAATCAGCGTGCTCTTGACTACGTCAATGGGCTTACCCTGATTGGACTGATATTTGGAATAAATGATCGAGCCGTCCGCGTCGGTCAGCACTACCTTGAGCGTTGTCGAGCCCGAGTCGATGCCAAGATACGCATCCCCCTCGTAAGCCTCACCCTCGCGTCTGGGTACGCTGTTCTTTGCGTGACGCGCCATGAACGCGTCGTACTCTTCCCTGTTTGCAAACAGCGGCTTGAGCGCAGAATCGGTCAAGGAATCCGCTTTTTCACCGATGCTCTCGTACGCCTTGGCAAGGTCCACCTTCTCTTCTGCATAGTACGCAGCACCAAGCGCAACGAACACCAAGGAATCCTCGGGGCAGGTGCCCGTGCAATGCAAGGTCTTGTCAAATGCGCGGCGCAGCTCGGAAAGGAAGGTCAAAGGACCACCTAAGTATACCACGTTGCCCTCGATGGGGTGTCCCTGCGCCAGACCCGTGATGGTCTGGTTGACAATGGCGTAGAAAATGCTTGCCGAAATGTCCTCTTTTCTTGCGCCCTGATTCAAAAGGGGCTGAATATCGGTCTTGGCAAACACACCGCAGCGAGAGGCGATGGAATAGATCTTCTCATACCTCTTGGCAAGCTCGTTCATCTCGCCCGTATCGATCTGCATCAGCGTTGCCATCTGATCGGCAAACGCCCCCGTACCGCCTGCACACGTACCGTTCATGCGCACCTCCAGGTTGCCCTTGAGGAACAGGATCTTTGCATCCTCGCCGCCCAGCTCAATGACCACGTCGGTATCGGGCAAACGGTGGCTGATGGCAACCTTGGTGGCATACACCTCCTGCACGAAGGGCACGCCCGCACGCTCGGCAAGTCCCATGCCCGCAGAGCCGGAAACGGCACAAACCACCGGCTCGGTGATATTGAATTTTTCAATCAAACCCTTGATGACCTCTTGGGTCTTCTCCTTGATCATGGCATAATGACGCTCGTAGCTCTTATGGAGAAGATTCCCGTTGTCATCCAGCACGACGCACTTGATGGTGGTCGAGCCAATGTCAATGCCTATTCTCATATAATCAAATCCTTAAAGTTAAAATTTATTGATATAGCTCAGATATCTCCACGTGATCTTGGACCACTTGAAATCCAGCTTGCGCAGCTCCTCCACGGTAAATTCATTGCTGATGGGTACGTTTGCAGAGGAGGATGCGATGGCGTGGTAGAACGACAGCACCGCGACCTCACGATCCGAGATAAACTCCTTAAGCGATTTTTCAAAAATCTCATCCGAAACCTGCTTGATGCTGCGGAACAGCTTTCTGGACAGCGTTGCTATCGTGAAAACGTGGGGATTGTACAAATTATAAATATTATTGACGCGCTCGTGCAATGCAAGTCGCACGTAAGCGTCCGCACATTCGTCCACGGGAGTAAAGTCAATGGGATAATCCGCAATCTCCTTGCTGTACATTCTGACCTTCATCAGTCCCTTGTAACGGCCGACAAAGCCGTTATCCTTGGCATTCTTCTGGAACTTACCGTCCTTCATTCTCCACGTCAGATTACCAATACGGAAAATGTTTGCCTTCAGTCCCTTCTCTCTTGCCAGCAGCACGCGCTCCTCTGCTAAGAACTTGGAGTGGATATACACGTTTTGCGCATGCTCCTGCCCGATATCCAGACTGAATTCGTCAAAGGTCGCATCGGGGTTGCGCTGCGCGACGGTACCCGAGCCGTGCACGCTTGCCGTGGAGGTATGCTGCAGGATCGCATCTGCGGCAAAGCAGAAATCAATGACGTTCTGCGTGCCCTGCACGTTGGTGCGATCAAAGTCCTCGTAATTGCCTGCATGGTTAACGTTTGCCGCAGTATGAATGACCATATCCACCTTGTTTGCAAGGTGCTCGTACGCCTGCTCGGTCAATCCGAGATAAGGCTGGGCAATATCGCCGACTGCAACCTTGTAGGTAAAGTATTCGTGCTCACCGGGGAAATAATATTTCAGCGTATCCTTGAGCTTGTTTTCGTCACGCACAAGGCAGATCACGTGCATCTTGCGGCGCAAAAGCTCGCGCAGAATATGCGAGCCGAGATAGCCCGTAGCACCCGTCAGCAGCACGTACTTGACCTCTTGCACGTACGAAAGATTGGAATTGTGGCGGATGAGCTCGTTGACGTCAACGTGGTTTTCCTCATCCGA
>JAFNZX010000364.1 GCA_017382615.1 Clostridia bacterium
TGGTACATGCTGGTGGCAACACCCTTTATTCTGCTCTATCTTGCGCTGGTGTATCTGCCTGAGATCATCAGAGCCATCAAAACCAAAAAAACTGCATAAAAGAATGCCGCGTGTTTACGGCACGGGTTCTAAAGGACAGTAAAATAGCCGATATGGATTTATTTCCGTATCGGCTGTTTTTTATGCACACTTTACCGCCTTGGGTGGGGAGTAAGTGCGCATTTCCCGATAGTTTTTAGTGATATGCTGTCTTCGACAGCGTGATATTTTTGCCTCTTGATTATTTGCCAAATCTGTGCTATAATGTATAATGAAATATTATGCAATCGAGGAAAAACATGAAACTTATCCTGCATTATTTACAAAAATACAAAAAGGAATGCGTCGTAGCACCGCTGTTCAAGCTGCTGGAGGCGTGCTTTGATCTTTGCGTGCCCTTGGTGGTTGCCGCCATTGTGGACAAGGGCATTGCGTCGGGCGACACGCCTTACGTGTGGCGCATGTTCGGGCTTTTGGTGCTGCTTGCCGCGGTGGGACTTTCCTGCACGCTGGTGGCGCAATACTTTGCCGCACGCGCGGCTGTGGGCAGCGCCGCCAAGCTGCGACACGATCTGTTTGCGCACCTGCAGACCTTCTCGCACGAGCAGACCGACAAAATGGGCACGGCTACCATGATCACCCGCATGACCAGCGACACAAATCAGATCCAATCGGGCATTAACCTTGCCCTGCGCCTGCTGTTGCGCTCCCCTATCATCGTGTTTGGCGCGATGATCATGGCGTTTTTCGTCAAGCCAAGCCTTGCTTGGATCTTTGCCGTCATCATTCCCCTGCTCTCCGTGGTGGTGTTTACCATCATTTTAGCGGGCATTCCACTTTACAAAAAGGTGCAGGCAAAACTGGATGCGGTCACGGGCAAGACGCGAGAAACCTTGAAGGGCGTGCGCGTGGTGCGTGCCTTTTCCATGCAGGAGCGCGAGGTTGAAGAATTTTCCGAGGTCAACCGCGCGCAGACCGCGCTGCAGAATTTTACGGGGCGCGTTACCGCTCTGATGAACCCGCTGACCTTTATACTGGTCAACGGCGGTATCGTGGCACTTGTGTGGTTTGGCGCACAGCAATTCGGGCTGCCCGAGGGAGTGACGCGCGGTGAGCTGATCGCGCTGGTCAGCTATATGTCGCAGATTTTGGTGGAGCTTGTCAAGCTTGCCAATACCATCATTTCCATTACCAAGGCGGTGGCTTGCGGATCGCGCATTCAAGCCGTGATGGACGTAGATGCCGGCATGCCCCGGGGCGAAGCAGCCCCCGACACGCTTGACGGCAGCAGCGTCAAATTTGAAAACGTGACGCTGACCTACCAAGGCGCAGGTGCTCCCTCGCTGCAAAGCATCAGCTTTACCGCCCGCCCCGGCATGACCGTTGGTATTATCGGCGGTACGGGCTCGGGCAAATCCTCCTTGGTCAACCTGATCCCCCGCTTTTACGATGCGACCGAGGGACACGTTTTCGTGGACGGCAAGGACGTCAAATGCTACGATCCCGTGACCTTGCGCGACATTGTTGTCACCGTGCCGCAAAAGGCGGTATTGGTCAGCGGCACGGTGCGCTCCAACCTGCTTTGGGGCAACGAGAATGCTACCGACGAACAGCTTTGGGCAGCACTCGATGCCGCGCAGGCAAAGGAATTCGTAGAGCAAAAGCCCGAGGGATTGGACGCACCCGTGACGCAGAACGGCTCGAATTTCTCGGGCGGTCAGCGGCAAAGACTGACCATCGCGCGCGCATTGGTTGCGCAGTCCCCCGTGCTGATCTTGGACGACAGCGCAAGTGCCTTGGACTTTGCCACCGACGCCGCGTTGCGCCGTGCGCTCAAATCGCTGCCGCATAGTCCCACAACCTTTATCGTTTCCCAGCGCACCGCATCCATTGCACACGCGGATCTGATTCTGGTACTGGAGGACGGTGCCTTGGTCGGTCAGGGCACGCACGACGCACTGCTGTCTTCTTGCGCGGTCTACCGCGAGATCTACGATTCTCAGTTCAAAGGAGGACAAGGCGCATGAAAACCAAAACCATCCTCCGCGTACTCAAATACCTAAAGCATTACCGCTTGCTCTTAGCCCTTTCGCTGCTCTTTGCTGCCGTTTCGGTGCTGCTGACCTTGTGCATTCCCGTGCTGACGGGCGATGCCATTGACCTCTTGGCAGGTGACCAAACCTTTGCCGAGCGTACCGTATTCGGCTTGCTTTGCAAGAGCGTGCAGCCCTTAGGCGTGACTGCCGAGCAGCTCAATACCATTCCCGCTATTTTAGTGCTCATCTGCCTTGCCGTGGGCGTGACCGCGCTGCTGCAATGGCTGATGAACGTGTGCAACAACCGCATTGCGTTCGGCATCGTGCGCAGGCTGCGCCAGGATGCATTTGAGCGCGTGCAGGTGCTGCCGCTCTCTTATCTTGACACAAAGCCCGTGGGCGATGTGGTCAGCCGCGTCATTTCCGACGCCGATGCCGTAACAGACGGCTTGCTGCTCGGCTTTTCGCAGTTCTTTACCGGTATTCTGACCATTCTCGGCACGCTTTTGATCATGTTCACGGTGCATCCCGGCATTGCGCTTGTGGTCGTGCTGGTCACACCGCTTTCCTTGTTCGTAGCGGCATTTATCACCAAAAAGACGCACACGTATTTCAAAAACCAATCAAAGACGCGTGCCGAGCAGACCGCCATCGTGGACGAAATGCTTGGTAACCACAAGCTTGTGACCGCCTTTAACCGCGGTGACGAGGCGCTTGCCGACTTTGACGCAGTGAATGCACGCCTTGCATCCATCTCGCAAAAGGCAACCTTCTTCTCTTCCCTGACCAATCCCTCCACCCGCTTTGTCAACAATCTCGTATACGCGGGCGTGGTGCTGGTGGGTGCTTTGATGGCGGTTGCCACGGGCGGTGCGTCGCTCAGTGTCGGTCAGCTTTCCTGCTTCCTTTCCTACGCAAACCAATATACCAAGCCCTTTAACGAGATCTCTGGCGTGATTACCGAGCTGCAAAACGCGCTGACCTGCGCGGCAAGGCTGTTTGAGCTGATTGATGCCACGCCCGAAACGCCCGACGCCCCCGACGCGCTCGTGCTGCAAAGGGCACGAGGTGAGGTGGCATTTGAGGGCGTCAGCTTCTCTTATACCCCCGATCGTCCCTTGATTCAGGATCTTTCTCTGGACATCAAGGAGGGAAAGCGCGTTGCCATCGTAGGCCCTACCGGCTGCGGCAAGACCACGCTGATCAACCTGCTCATGCGCTTTTACGATACAACCGAGGGAGATATCAAGGTGGACGGCACGCCCACGCGGCACGTCACGCGTAACAGCCTGCGACAGAACGTTGGCATGGTGCTGCAGGATACCCACCTCAAGCACGATACCGTACGCGCCAATATCGCGCTCGGTCACCCGGAGGCGACCGACGAGCAGATCGTTGCCGCCGCCAAGGCTTGCCACGCGCACTCCTTCATTCGCCGCCTGCCCAACGGCTACGATACAATCATCGGTGGCGACAACGACACGCTCTCGCAGGGTCAGCGCCAGCTGCTTTGCATCGCGCACGTGATGCTGCGCCTGCCGCCTATGCTGATTTTGGACGAAGCAACCTCGTCCATCGACACGCGCACCGAGCTAAAGATTCAGAGCGCATTTGCCGAAATGATGCAGGGACGCACCTCGTTTATCGTGGCGCACCGCCTCTCCACCATCAAAAATGCCGACCTCATCTTAGTCATGCAGGACGGCAACATCGTCGAACGCGGCACGCACGATACGCTGCTTGCCGAGAACGGCTTGTATGCAAAGCTGTATTACAGCCAGTTTGAGGAATAAAAAA
>JAFNZX010000365.1 GCA_017382615.1 Clostridia bacterium
AGAGCAATTCGATTCCCTTGGTGGGCGGAATCAAATCGGGTAAATTGATGATCTCAAATAACAAAAGAAAGATATAGCTGTGCTCGGTACGTGGGTATTCCCCTTTGCGGATCAGATCGCGAAAATAAAGATACCAGGCCAATTGTGCGCGGTTCATCTGATCGTATTGCGGCATATAGGAGAAAAAAGATACAGGGTCACATTTTTCGCCCTTGCGTCCAAACAAATCCCGCGCCATTTGGCAGAAACGCTCATAATACGGAAAATGCGTTCTCCACGGGAGAATGGTTACCTGCTCTATGAGGGGATGCTGTGGAGCATACACGATGGGATCAGGCGTGGGAGCTTGTACGGGCGCTTTAGACGGCGCAGGAACGCTGCCGGCGCGTGGGGGCAAGCGATGTACAGCCTCCGCATTGTGTTCGCTTACAAGCGTTTTTTGGGCGTCAGTGGGTGCTTGCGTGAGCGGCAAGGTGCTCTTTGCCTTTTCCGGCAATTCGATCTCGGTTACAGAGGTGTCAAATCGTCTCATTGACTGCGTACGATCGTTTTTGGGACGAGGGGCTAACGAAGAAATATCCCAAAAATCATCCAGTTCTTCTTGACGTGATTTTTGCTTATCGTCTACATCTTTGTACATCTTGGCGCTCCTTTCATCAAATCGTTATCATAACATTATATCACAAGAATTACCCCTTGTCAATCACTTTGTACCAATTGTAACTTATGTCAAACAAAAAAAGTCGTACGTTCCGAAGAACATACGACTTTTCAAGAAAGGACTTATTCCATATGTGCGCGAATTGCCTTGAGGAATTCCAGGCTGTTGACCGCGGTAACGTTGGTTCCGACCTCGACAAGACCGACGAGGTCCTTGGTCATGATACCGTCATTCAGCGTATCAATGCAAGCCTTCTCCAGCTTGTCTGCAAATGCCATCAGTTCGGGCAGCTCATCAAACTCGCCTCTCTTGCGCAAAGCACCCGTCCAAGCGAAAATGGTTGCCATGGGGTTGGTGGAAGTCTGCTCACCCTTAAGATAACGATAATAGTGGCGTGTAACCGTACCGTGTGCGGCCTCGTATTCATAGTTTCCATCGGGGGACACCAATACAGAGGTCATCATAGCAAGCGAACCGAACGCAGTGGAGACCATGTCACTCATAACGTCACCGTCGTAGTTTTTGCATGCCCAGATAAAGCCGCCCTCACTGCGGATGACACGTGCGACCGCATCATCGATCAAGGTATAGAAATACTCAATACCAAGCTCTTCAAACTTTGCCTTGTAGCTCTCGTTATAGATTTCCTCGAAGATCAGCTTGAAGGTCTGATCGTACTGCTTGGAGATGGTATCCTTGGTAGAGAACCAAAGATCCTGCTTGGTATCGATGGCGTATTTGAAGCAAGAGTGAGCAAAGGCACGGATAGAGGTGTCCTTGTTATACTGACCCTGCAGCACACCGGGGCATTCAAAATCGTAGATGGTCTGACGCTTTTCGTTACCGTTCTTATCGGTAAATACCAATTCTGCTTTACCCTCGCCCTCAATACGGAACTCGCTGGCTTTATAGACATCACCGTAAGCATGACGAGCGATGGTAATCGGCTTCTTCCAGTTGCGAACGACGGGCTTAACGGAATCGATCAGAATCGGAGCGCGGAAGACGGTACCGTCAAGCACGGCACGAATGGTGCCGTTGGGGCTCTTCCACATCTCGGAAAGATTATACTCCTCCACACGCTGCTTGTTGGGCGTGATGGTAGCGCACTTGACAGCAACGCCGTATTTCTTATTTGCAAGGGCTGCCTGCATGGTGACCTCATCCTTGGTGCGCTCACGCTCGGGCAGGCCAAGGTCGTAATACTCAGTCTTAAGATCGACGAAGGGCAGGATCAGCTCGTCCTTAATCTGCTGCCACAGAATTCTTGTCATCTCGTCGCCGTCCATCTCGACCAGCGGCGTTTTCATTTGAATTTTTGCCATGATATATCTATCTCCTTTTATCAATCAGTTATTGCCTGCGTCGCGGGTGTATTTGAGCAAGCCACCTGCCTTGAGCATTGCCTGCTGGCGCTCGGAGAACGAGCCGCACAGATTGATGCTCGCTCCGGTCGTTTTGTTGATCATGGTAGCCTCACCGGTAACGATGGCATCATACAGACCAACCAGCTCAAGCTCGTCGCCCTGCGTCAGCTTGTCATAATCGTCGGGATCAGCAAAGGTCAGCGGCAGAATGCCTGCGTTGATCAGATTGGCAACGTGAATACGTGCAAAGCTCTTGGCAACAACAGCGCGAACGCCGAGATACAGGGGAACCAGCGCAGCGTGCTCGCGCGAGGAGCCCTGACCGTAGTTGACACCACCGACAATGATCGACTGACCTGCTGCCAGTGCGCGCTCCGAGAAGGTCTCATCGCAAACGGCGAAGCAGAACTTGGACAAATAAGGAATGTTGGAACGGTACGGCAGGATCTTGGCACCTGCGGGCATGATACCACGACAACAGCCAAAAGAGCCTTTCGTCCTTCTTGAGCATTGCCCATGCCGTCACAGCCCTCATAAGGTATTCATTGACCCTTCCGCTTTCCTTCCAGTATGAAAGGAAATAGTTGAACTGGTCTCCGTTGCAGGTTATGTCGTCGAGCTTCCGATACAAGGCCATGACGTCCTTGCTGTTGAGCAGGCTGTCGGTATATGCCTGGACGTACTGCTGCTCAATCTTCATCTTCGGGCTCGTAT
>JAFNZX010000366.1 GCA_017382615.1 Clostridia bacterium
GCTGGTGCCGATGGCGATAGCCAGAGAGTCAACGCCGGTGCGGGTAACGAATTCCTCAACCTCGTCGGGGTTGGTGAACATAGCGTCCTCTGCCTTGACCTTAACGTCGTCCTCAATGCCTGCCAGCTTGCCAAGCTCACCCTCTACCACAACGCCGTGTGCGTGTGCGTATTCCACAACCTTGCGGGTCAGCGCAATGTTGTCCTCAAAGGAGTGGTGAGAGCCGTCGATCATGACCGAGGTAAAGCCGCCGTCAATGCAAGCCTTGCAGATCTCGAAATCTGCGCCGTGGTCGAGATGGAGCGCGATATCTACGCCGGTGTCACGGATTGCAGCCTGTGCCAGACCCATGAGGTATTCGTGCTTTGCGTACTTACGTGCGCCTGCGGATACCTGCAGGATGACAGGGGACTTTTCCTCTGCTGCTGCCTCGGTGATCGCCTGGATGATCTCCATGTTGTTGATGTTGAAGGCACCGATTGCGTAACCGCCGCGGTAAGCCTTCTTGAACATTTCTGTAGTTGTTACAAGTGCCATAGTGGGTAAATCCTCCGAAAATTTTTCTACGGACATTCTATCACATTTTGCAAAGAAAATCAATAGAAAACGCGCATTTTCACAAAAATTTAACCCAAAACCTCGCCATGCCCCTCACTGGAAGCCACCGCAGCACCGCCCTGCTGTGCACCCAATCCAAAGCTGATGGCGATCGCGTTGTCCACGCGCTGCATGGCGTCGTCGTCAAGGTGCCCCATTTTTTCCTTTAAGCGGCGTTTGTCAAGCGTGCGGATCTGCTCAAGCAGTATGACCGAGTCCTTGGCAAGCCCCGCCTTGTCTGCGTAAATGTCAATGTGCGTGGGCAGGCGCGTTTTGCTCATGCGCGAGGTAATGGCAGCGGCAATAACGGTGGGGCTGTACTTGTTTCCCACGTCGTTTTGTATGATCAGCACGGGGCGAAGTCCCCCTTGCTCCGAGCCCACAACGGGCGAAAGGTCTGCGTAGTAAATATCACCGCGTTTGACGGTTATCATGGTGTGCCTCCCTGTATATGTTGATGTCGTATTCGTAGTATTACCAAATGTGCCGCGTTTTAGTCACGGACGGATATATTGCAGTATATACAAGGGGGCGACAGAATGCGACAAAAAGAAGAGATGCCCCAGGGGGGGCTGACAAATTAGCGGAGAAATAATCAAATACCAATACTTTCAAATAGTAATTGCCGCAGGAGCGGGCGATCACATATTTCGGCTATGCCGAAATTCTCGCCCCTACGGCTGTTTTTGTTTGGGTTTTACGTATTAAAGCCACAGCACAGACACTTGTAGGGGCGATCATTGATCGCCAGCACCTACAGCAACTATCTATAAAAGCAATCAAGGACTGCATTAAAACGATACAGTCCTTAATTTTTGCTCCTATTTACCGCTATTCCTGCATCCCCATCGGGCAAAGTTGCGTCAAAACGTGCAAAAAAACATCCCGTTTCCGCTTGAAAATGCACGCGGGCTGTGCTATAATAAGATTAGAAATTTATGTTTGGAGGCATTTTTATGCGTAAAACCAAAATTATATGTACCATCGGACCTGCAACGCAGGATGAGGATACCTTAAGGGGACTTTGCAAGGCGGGCATGAACGTCGCGCGCCTCAATTTTTCCCATAACACGCACGAGGATCACCAGAAGAGAATCGACAGCATCAAGCGCGTCAGAGAAGAGCTGGATATGCCGATCGCCATTATGCTGGACACCAAGGGACCCGAATACCGCATCAAGACCTTTGAAAGCGGCAGCGTGACCTTGGCGGAGGGGCAGATGTTCACCTTTACCACCGACGAGGTGGTGGGCAACGAGAGCATCGTGTCGGTCAGCTATGCTGAGCTTGTGCACGAGCTGGTGCCGGGTGACACCGTCCTGCTCAATAACGGCCTCTTGATCTTCCGCGTGGAGGAGATCGAGGGCAAAAACATTCATTGCCGCGTGATCTGCGGCGGTGAGTTATCCAACCGCAAGAGCATGTCCTTCCCCGGAAAGGTCATGAAGCAGAAGTATCTGTCCGATCAGGACAAGGCGGATATCGCCTTTGGCGTACAGAACGGCGTGGACTTTATCGCGTGCTCCTTCGTATCCTGCAAGCAGGATTTGATCGACGTGCGCACGTACCTTGCCGAGATCGGCGGAGAGGGCGTTGACCTGATCGCAAAGATCGAAAACCAGTCGGGATATGATCACATCGAGGAAATTTGCGAGGTGTGCGACGGTATCATGGTCGCGCGCGGCGATATGGGCGTGGAAGTGCCCTTTGAGCAGCTGCCCGCCATGCAGAAGACGCTGATCACCAAGTGCAGAATGCTTGGCAAGCGCGTCATTACCGCAACCGAGATGCTTGAGAGCATGATTTACAATCCCAGACCCACCAGAGCCGAGATCTCGGACGTGGCAAACGCGGTGTACGACGGCACCAGCGCGATCATGCTGTCGGGTGAGACCGCTATGGGTAAATACCCCGTGCAGACCGTGCAGGTCATGTCCAAGATTGCCGAGACCACCGAAAACAACATTGATTATACCGATATTTTCTACGGCACCGAGTTCAAGATCAAGAACACGGTGGACGCCATTTCGCACGCAACCTGCGCTGTTGCCATCGACATCGGCGCAAAGGCAATCGTGGCGTGCTCGCTCTCGGGCATGACCGCGCGCATGGTCTCGCGCTTCCGCTGCCCCGTGGATATCATTGGGCTTACCACGGATGAAAGCACGTATCGCAAGCTCGCGCTTTCCTGGGGCGTCACGCCCGCGCTGTGCGAGAAGTACCCCTCGACCGACGTGCTGTTCTACACTGCTACCAAAATGGCACCCAAGCTGCTTCCCATGGCAAAGGGTGACAGCATCGTTATCACGGGTGGCGATACCACGGGCGTGTCGGGTAAGACCAGCCTGATCAAGGTGGAGCAGATCTGAACCGTTTGATTTTAAATTTTA
>JAFNZX010000367.1 GCA_017382615.1 Clostridia bacterium
CCATGATCAGCTCTGCAACCGCTCCCGTCAATGCGCAGGTGGCGCATTGCAGCACCGTCCAGCAAAAGCCATCCCAAAAGATGGGCGCAAAGAATACGAACACGATCACGGAAAAGATGAAGTTATCCAGAAACTGTCCGATAAAGGTGGATACGTAGGTGCGCATGGCATAGGCGAGCTTGCCGTCCGGATTTTTGCGAAAGGCTTTGCCTATTGTGTGATTGAGCAGATTATTGATGACGGCAGACGACAAAAACGCCACGGTGCTGCCAAGCAGCACGAACCACGTGCCGCCGAAAATGCTGTCAAACGCGGAATAATCGTTGGCATTGGATACAATGACGCTTGCCACGAAAAAGATCAGGCAGGTCAAAAGATTGATTGCCGCTGCGTGAATGGAAATGATGGTGGATGCCTTGGGGCCGAAATGCTTGGTGATGATATCCATGCACATAAAGGACAGCCAGGAGATCAGAATGCCGCCGTCCAGCGCGATCCAGTCCAGCTGTAAAAGCGTTTTATTGGCAAGCAGATTCATGCAGATGACGCTGACCGCAAACAAGGTTACTACCGTTGCAGGGATGGAGCGCAAGAGGATCTTGGTTTCTTTGATGATTCGTTTGATATAGGTCACGATGTTCCCTCCCGGGGTGTCGTTTTGTTTCTTGGTTGATTATATCACAAAACCGCTGATTATTCAATATCATTTTGCAAATTTGAAGAAAAAGGAGCTGCCTTGCATAAAAGCAGCCCCTTGGGGGATTATTTTAGCGCTTTATACTTAAGATGCATCGCTTTGCTCTTCCTGCTTGGCTGGTGCAAAAGCATCCTCTGCGGGAGTATTCTCCGATGCAGGTGCTTGCTCGGAAGCAATTGCCTCATTGAGAGGCGCTTGCTTGACACAAACCAGCTTGTGAACCAGGATATAAGCGATCTCAAGTACGAGAATCAAAATTGCCATAGCAAGGCAAAGAGTCGCCTTGGTTTGTGCGGTTTCCATCCTTTCGATATCTCTTTCAACACCCTTGATCTCAAATTCAGCCTTGGCGATTTCCTTACGCAACGCGTCAGCCTGCTCGCCCTGCGCACTCACAAGCTGTGTCTGCAAAGTTTCGATCTGCGTTTTTTTCGCGTTGCAAGCAGTTTGAAGCGCATCGTATTCTGCCTTTTCAGACGAGCCATCCACCAGATACGCGGTATAGCAGGTCTTGAAAATACCCTGCTCATAGGATTCTGCTTGCGCTTGCTTGTCGGGCGCGTTGAGCGCAACGGGTACAACGGCAACCACCAACAGGATGATCACCATAGTAAGAAGCGATTTGCTTTCCATGACCTTTTTTCTCTTAGGCGTCTTGTACTCGAGTCTTTCGATCATAGGCGCCAGCGTTGCAAAGCAGAACACGGTACCGAAAACGGTCAGCGCATAGCTTACCCATCTGAAAATGATGGTTGCCGCAGCGGCTGTGGAGGAAGGATCTGCCTTCCCCTGCTGCAACAATGCACCCTGATAAGCATTCAGAAACGTTTCATAGTTCCCGGCAAAGTAGGAATACAGCTGCGGAGCACTGAAGTTTGCCAGCATAACGAGGATCGCGCAGATGCTTACCAGCGTCAGCGACTGCTTGACGATCACGCCCACTCTGTCGTTTCCTGCACATACAGCGGATTTCACGGCGCGCAGCAAAATGGCAATCGCTGCCGCGATGCACACCACGATCATACCGTTTCCGACAGATATGGCGTACGTGCCGCCCAAAAACCTTTCCACCAGCAACGGCAAAAAAATCGCTATAGGGAACGCAACGAACGGAAAGCCTTCTGCGTGGCTGATCAGCTTTTCCACGTCATCCTTTTTCAAGTAGACAAAAAATTGGATCAACTTGACAACAAAGGTTATCAGAATGATCATGGGGAAAATCAGGGAGAACAGAAGCAGAAAGAAAATCGATGCCCCCGACAATCCGATCACAAAAATTTCAAAGGGATCGCCCGATGCAATCAAGGCAGGGGCTTCGACTGCAAGCTTCATGGTTACGTTCAGCAACGTAACGTAAGACGAAAACTCGGTAAAGCTCCCCAGCGTAGTATCAAGCTCGGGATCTTCAAATTTCAGAACGGGAAACATCGCGCTGATTGTCAGTAACGCAGCCAAAAGGATCAATCCCGTTGCATATAGCTTTCGCAACATTTTCTTGTTTTTTTCAGACATATTCAAAGCCCCTTTCGATTGGTAGATAAACCCATTATATACCCTGCTCACATATTTGTCAATAAGCCTATATGCCCATTTTTCATTTTTCTTTTGCATACTAAGAAAAAATGCCGATGAGGACCGCCACAGGCAACCTCACCGGCAAGATTTATCTTTTCTTGTACACAACCAACTCGGGATTTTCGCCGTTTTCCTCGTAACGGCAGATCAAAAGGAAATCCATATTCCCTGCAATGCCGTAACACACGCCTGCCTCTCCTTCCAGCTGGCTGCCAAGATACGTGGCATTGTCGTCAAGAAATTTCACATTCACGCCACTCGGTAGCGTGTATTCCATATTGATAAACGCACCCGAAAGCACGTTGAGCTGCGTGACAGAGGGTAACCCCTCGAGCTCTAAAAGCGCATTGAATTCTTTGACCAGCTGTTGCTTGAACTCTTCGAACCGTTCTCTGCCTCCGATCTCAACGTACCGCTTCCATGCATCCAGCGTATATTCGCCATCAGCATAGCACCATTTGCAGTAGTCCTCGTTCAGAAATCCGTCCTTTTCGCGGCTGATAAATGCGTCCTCCAAGGGCATGCCGCAGCATGTGCAATACAGTGCTGTCGGTGAGCCGAGCAGCGTGTTGATCGATACCCCAAACAGCCCCGAAAGCAATTTCAGCGTTTCGGTATTGGGCACGGTCTCACCGTTCTCCCAGCGCGATACCGCCTGCCGCGTGACGTATACCTTTTCTGCAAGCTCCTCTTGCGAAAGTCCCATTTTTGTGCGCAGATCATAAATAACGTTTTTTGTTTCCATACATTCCCTCCATACGTGTCATTGGCATGATTGTATCATATTTTTGTACGTTTGGCAAGCAACCTGCTGTTGCGGGGTTGCAATATTCACAAAATTATGTTACAATGATATAACAAGATCAAAAAGGAGGACTTATTATGCTCGAATTAAAGCAATGCTGCTCGGTACCCTTTCCCGAAAAGCTGTTTGAAGCGTATGAGATCAAGGACAACGTCATCTATGCAAACGTAAACGCTTCAAAGGTAATAGATATGATCAAGCGTTTTGTTTGTATGCACGATGAGCCCGTATTTTTTATTCTGGAGCTGCCGCGCAAGGACTATGACGGCATTACCGAATCCAAGACCCTCAAGAATGCGCCCGAAGATTTTGACGTTTACTATATGGATGGTATGGATGCACAAAACGCCTGCAATTGTCTGGATGCCATTGGCGCTTTCCTTGTGGGTGACGGTATGAACACCTTTGGGTTTGGCTGCCATCAGTCACAAGAGGAAATCCTGTTTGGCAAATACAACGTCATGACTCTTTTTGCAAAAGATCCCGATGCTTACCGCCCTTTCATGGAAAGCTTTGAAATTCCGTATACCGATAAGCTGATCACCGCCTGGGATACGTTTGATGCACAGCATCCCGGTGAATGCGAGCTCTGCATTTCCCCCAATACGGGCAAGACCATCTACGACATTCCCGAACTGTACAAAGACTTCGGCATGTATTTATACGAGGAGCGCAAGGAATACCGGGACGGCATCGAGAAGCCCATCACGTATGACGAGCTGATCGGGAAGGTATTGCTGGTTGGCATTACATATTACACAAGTGATGACCAATTCATTGAGCAAAAGCAATTATACGGAACCGTGACAGAGGTAACCAAGGCACTGATCCGAATCAAACAAAAGGACGGCACGGAATTTACGCTGCCTTCGGATCTCAGCTCAACCAAAAGGGCGCGTCCGGGTGAATATAAACTGCGTTCCACGGGAGAAGTCGTGGTCGATCCCGATTTTCTGGCTACGTGGAACCTCTACAAAGGAGAATGACTATGGACAACATCAAAATTCGTCTTGAAACCGAAAAGGATTACAGAGCAGTTGAAGAATTGACGCGCAAGGCTTTCTGGAACGTGTACAAGCCCGGTGCGGACGAGCATTATTTTGTGCACATGATGCGAAATCACCCCGATTTTATTCCCGAGCTTGCATTTGTGCTGGAAAAGGACGGAGAGATCATTGGCAACATCATGTACACCAAGGCTTGGCTGGAGGATGAGGACGGCGTGCGCAAGGAGATCCTTTCGTTTGGCCCGCTTTGCGTTGCTCCCGCATATCAGCGTCAAAAGCTTGGCAAGATTCTGATCGAGCACTCGTTTGAGGTAGCGCGCAGCATGGGGTATGACGTGAATATCAACTTCGGCAATCCCGGCAACTACGTCAGCCGCGGATTTGTCAGCTGCAAGAAGAAAAACGTAAGCTTTGTAAGACCCGGCAATTATCCCACCGCGCTGCTTGTTTGCGAGCTGGTGCCGGGCGCGCTTGAAGGAAAAGCGTGGATGTATATTCCCTCCACCGCTGCAGATTGCTGTGAGGACGAGGCTGCCGTGGCGGCATTTGATGCAACCTTCCCCGAAAAGGAAAAGAAATGGATGCCCAGCCAGGAGGAGTTTTACATTTACAGCCATTCCTCTGTTGTCAGATAATAGTAAACCGCCGATGAGCAAGCCCTCATCGGCGGTTTTGTCTTATTGATATTGATCTGTCCACTCTTGTCTTGTCATGCGGTAAACAAAATGCGGCGTGCCGTCATCGTCATATTGCTTGATGCGCGTCATGCCGATTGAGGCAGCGGTTGAGTACGAGGCAACGTTGGTGCAGGTCATGTAGGAATACACCGCATCAAAATCGGTATGCGTAAAGCACCAATCACGCACAGCCCTTGCCGCTTCTTTCGCATACCCTCGACGCCAATGGCGCTTGTTTACATGATACCCGATCTCGGGCAGCCACGC
>JAFNZX010000368.1 GCA_017382615.1 Clostridia bacterium
CGACAGCTCAAACTCGTAAATGCCCGGAAGCACCAAAGCATGCAGCGCAGCAAGCACCGCTTGCCCTGCAAATGCCGTGCCGCCCAATGCAATCACGGGGATGCTCGGCGCACCGCGGCGAAGTCCCAGCACGATCGGAATAGCGATCGCAGCGGCAAAGCAAAGCGCGATCACGCCCCAGATCCAAGCGTAGGAGAGAAAGATTTTGAGCGTTTGGAGCGGATCTGCGACCATTTCATACGCACCGTCCGCATGTTGCACGATGGTTGACGCTTGATTTTTTGATACGTCCAGCACGATGCGAACGGCAAGCAGTGAGGGGAGCTGCATAAGTGCAAGGGAGCCTGCAAGGATGGTGCGCGGAATCAGGGATTTGTATTTCATGCAAGCTCCTTTCTCTTCTTAAAAAACCTGATCGTAAAGAACAGCATGACAATTCCCAGAATGGGGAAGATTGCGCAGGCGAGCATACCCGCTTTCAGCCCCACCTGCTCTGGGGAGAGCGAGAGCTGCTCAGATAGGCGCGCGCCCAAGGGTGATGCGCTGACCGCGTCGGTCACAATGCCCATCAGCTGCGGTGCAACCGAGGCGCCAAGGTCACCGCCCGATGCCATGAGTGCGTAAGCGGCAACGCCCACGCAGGGCACGTTTTCCTCCATCATGATCAAAGCCCCGGGCCACAGCATCGAGGTAAAGATGCCGGTCAGCACGCAAGCGATCAATGCGACCGCAGGCGCACCTGAAAAGACCACGACGAGGTAGCAGACTGCCGCACCGATCATGCCGACCGTGAGCATGCGGAAGATGTTTTTGCCGTATTTGGCGTAAGTAATACGCGTCAGCCCCAGCAGAATGGCAAATGCCGCAAGTCCCAGCATGTCACCCACCGCCTTGGGGATGTGCAGCGCGTTTTCCATATAGCCCGAGATCCAGTTGGACATGGTGTTCTCGGCACAAGAGCCGAAAAAGATGCAGGCAACGCAAAGGATAAGACCGATCGTGCGCGAGCGCGAGCGGCTTGCGCGCTCCTTTTCGCTGCCCCCTTGCAGATCGGGCATGGGGGAGAGCATGAAGAGTACGGCTGCAATGACGGGCAACGCGGCAAAGAACAGCGTTAAGAACATCCATTTCGAGCGGTCAAACAGCGCGAAAAACGCGGTGCTGACCACAATGACGAAAAAGATGCCGAATGCGTAGAGCGAGTGCAGCATGCTCATGTCGCGCTGGGGGTTATCCGAGGGGAGCGCGGCAATGGTGGGCGAGAGCATGACCTCGGAAAGCCCTGCAGCAACCGAGAAGATGACCGTGCCGGCAAGCAAGCCCGCATAGGCAAATTGCTGCGGGAGCAGCCAGGGCACGAGCGCGTAGATCACAAGTCCCAGAGAGGTGATCAGCGGCGTGACGCGCACAAGCATCTGCGCGTTGAATTTTTTGGCAAAGAGGGAAAATAGCAGGTCCACGAGCATCTGCGTGCAGAAGTTGGTCAGCACCAACGTGCCAAGCAATGTGTAGGAAATGCCGTACATATCCTGCAGCGTGGCAAAGAGCAGCGGCGGCAGGACAAAGATTGAGGACATGGTAAAGTATGCTGAGTAGCAGGCGAGCTTGGTGCGTTTGTAGTTGGGAGTCATGCGGTCACCTCGAAAAAGACGGATTTGAGCGTATCGGTGTTATCCTCGGAGTATTCGATCTCC
>JAFNZX010000369.1 GCA_017382615.1 Clostridia bacterium
CTTATTGACCAGCATATATTCAACGAGCGCGACAGAAAGCTCATCAAGCGCAGATTGCTCGACGGTATTCACTACGAGCCTCTTGCAGAAGAATTTGAGCTTTCTGTGCAGCGCACGAAGGATATTGTGCACAAGACGAAAACAAGACTTTTCCGATACTTAAAATAGCATAAAGACAGCCAAAAGGCAGACGATTACTTGATTGTGATTGTCTGCCTTTTTCTTTATACTTAAAGCATGAAAACCGAGGAAAAAACCACTAATAAAACCCGCGCCACACTCCCTCTGATTGACTCTTACGATAACGAACTGTACATGATGATGCTGGAGGAAATAGGCGCGATCAAGGGCGAGCAATGTTTAAGCGTTTTAACCCCAACCCCGACCGAAAGCAAGTAGGAGATTGCGTCATAAGGGCTGTTTCGGCAGCTCTCGGGCAGGATTGGGAAACGACCTTTGCAGAGATCGCGCTTGAAGGCTATATGCTCTGTGACATGCCGTCCGCAAATCACGTGTGGGGCGCGTACCTGCGCCGCAAGGGGTTTGCGCGGTATGTGATCCCCAACGAGTGCCCTGATTGCTACACGGTTGAGGATTTTTGCAGAGATCACCCGAAAGGAACGTACGTTTTGTCCTTGGACGGTCACGTTGTCACCGTGATAGACGGTGAGTATTACGACACTTGGGACAGCGGTGCTTGCGTCCCCATATATTACTGGAAAAGAAAGGATGATTGATTATGGCTTATCAGCAACCCTATTACGCTCCCTATTCGCAGCAGTATTACACACCGAGCAACGGTGCTGCAGTTGACGTGCTCAATCAGTATAAGTACGGTCAGCAGCCCATTCCGCAGATGCCCATGCAGCAGATGCCCATGATGCAGCCCGCAAATGACATGATATGGGTATTGGGCGAGGTGGAGGCAACCTCTTACCCGGTCGCACCGAATAACACGGTGACGCTGTGGGATAAGAACACGCCCACGATCTACATCAAATCCGCCAATGCGCAAGGCGTACCGTCCATGAGAATACTCGACTTCACGGAGCGCACGCAGGGGGCGCAGAATAACGCCACACAGCACCAATGCGGATGCGCAGGCAAGTATGTGCCTATCGATGAATTTAACGCCATGCGCGAGAATTTGACGGCTCTGCGCAAGGACTTTGAGGAATATAAGAAAGGTGGAATGAACAATGAACATGCCGAATAATCCCAACAATTTAATGATGCAATTCAATCAATTTATGCAGCAGATGCGTGGGCAAGATCCCAATGCAATGCTAAATCAGCTTTTACAGAGCGGCAGAGTTAGCCAGCAGCAGCTGAACGAAGCTCACAAGATCGCAAAGAACTTGGAAAGCCAGCTCGGAGGCTTCAAAAACAACTTTATGAAATAGGCTTTTTCCGCGTAAGCGCGCACGCGGATAGCATAAATTCAAAAACAGAAAGGAAAAAATAAAATGTCTATTACTACCAGTGAAATGACCCCGGCAGACATTCGCGCTTGCACTTGCGGAAACGATGGAGGCGGTGTGTGGGGTGGCGATTGGTTCGCTTATCTGCTTCTCTTTGCACTCTTTGGCGGCGGTGGCTTTGGCTTTGGCGGTCTTGGAGGCGGCGGCATTCTGCCTTGGCTGCTCTTTGCTAATGGCGGCTTGGGAGGCTTTGGAAACGGTGCTCCTGTTACGCAGGCTGATCTTGCTATGGGCTTTAACAACTCCGCTGTTTTGAGCGGAATCAACGGCATTGACTCTGCTCTGTGTCAGGGCTTCAACGGCATCAATACCGCTATCCTGCAGGGCAATAACGCGCTTTCTGCGCAGCTTGCACAGTGCTGCTGCGACAACCGCGCTGCGATTGCCGACGTCAAGTACACCATTGCAAACGAGGGCTGCGAGACCCGTCATGCTCTGTTCAACAACACTCGCGACATCATCGACAACGCCAACGCGAACAGCCGCGCAATTCTCGACTTCTTGACCAATGACAAGATTGCAACGCTTACCGCTGAAAATCAGTCGCTGAAATTCCAGGCAAGTCAGACCGCGCAGAACGCTTACATTGGCGCAACCGTGGATGCTGCTGTTGCAGAGCTGATCAGGCGCACCGGCAGGGATTGCCCTCAGCCCGCATTTCTGGTCAACGGTCCTACCCCCATCAACTTCCCCGTGAATGCTTGCGGACAGGTACAGTTTGGCGGTAACTGCGCTCCCTGCAGCGGTTTCTGACAAATAGCAATCTACTTCACGCCCCGCGTGATGTTCCCCTTAATTGGGGATTTTGACAAAGCGGTGGGGGCTTAGGCTCTCACCGCTACTATTTAAGAAAGGAATTATAACCATGGCAGCTGAATACTCTTATATTCCTTCGCAGATCGTAGCGGAGGATGCAAACGTAGCCTTTATGGATGGCGACAGAGCCTGCCGTAAAGGGTTTATCGATCACAGAAGCGGATCTGGCGTATTTACGCTTAAAGGCGCGAATAACGCTTGCCGTACCATTTACCGCGTGACCTTTGACGCAAACATTGCCGTAGCTCCTGCTGCGGACGGTGGCGTGCTCGGTCCTGTCAGCGTGGCACTCACCGAAAACGGAGAGCTGCTTGGCAACGCAACCGCAATCGTCACCCCGGCAGCAATTGGCGACCTTTTCAACGTCAGCATTACAACGTTTGTTGTGCTTTCCGGCTGCTGCTGCAAGACCGTAGCCGTACGTAACGTAAGCGATGGTACTGCAATCGACGTCACCAATGCAAACATCATTTTTGAGCGCGTAGCGTAGAAAGGAGGACTTTATGCACGAAATCAAAGCTAAACTGATGGAAGAGCTTTACGAAATCGAGGAAAAGATGAAAAAGGCAGGAGGCGGCAAGGTTTCCATTTCTGATCTCGATTACGTTCACAAGCTCACCGACACCATCAAGAATATCGACAAGATCGAGATGCTGGAGGATGGCGGCTATTCCGAGGCTACCGACTTCATGGGCGAGGGTCGCATGTATGGTACATCTTACGCGCGCAGAAAACGCGACAGCATGGGCAGATACTCGCGTGATGGCGGCATGTCCTACGAGGGCGGCTCATCCTACGATGACGGCAGAGGCGGCATGACCGCAATCCCCGGCTATTCCAGAGATGGCGCAAAAGCCGATATGATCAACAAGGCTGAGGATATGATGCGGATGGCTGGCAACGAAAGGGATCGCCAGGCAATCCGCGAGTTTATCAAAAAGCTCGAGCACGGTTGATTTGATGCGAACAAACAAAAAAGGCAGGGGCGAAAGCCCCTGCTGTTTTTTGCGATGACAACATTTTGACAACAAAATTTAGACTAAAATAGCCGATAATAGCCAAAAATAGCCTGCAATCGAAAACGGACGAAAAATAAAAATCCCTTGCAAATCAAAGCATTTTCCTTGATCTGTAAGGGATTTCCTTTTGGCGGAGATGGAGAGATTTGAACTCTTATTTTATCCTTATAAATCAAGGGGATTTTTTGATTTGACAAAATTATGACCACAAAACGACAAAATTTGTGCGTTTTTTAGGTCTTTTTATTGAGCTTTTCTGCTGCGCTATCGAGCGATTTTTGGCGGAAATCTGCGTAGGTATCAAGCGTTGTGGAGATCTGTTTGTGTCCGAGAATTTCTTGCATTGCCTTATAATCGACACCGTGCTCCAACGCCATCGTGGCAAAGCTGTGGCGCAGCTGGTGAGGTGTGCACGTTACCCCGGTTTCGCGTTGGTAATCTGAAAGCAACCTTTCCACGCGCGTGCTTTTCATCGGTGTCTTTCCGTCATCGGAAAAAAGAAAGTTGTTTGCCGGGCGCGGCTCAATCGTCAGCCAGTACGCTTTTAGCTCATCGAGCAGCGGAACAAGTCGCTGTCCTGCTTTCGTTTTCGTTTTTTTGATCACTGGCTCCGTGCCGTCATAGCAGATAGACTTTGTTACGTGGATCAGATTCTTGTCGAAATCCACGTCCTTCCATTGCAATGCCAGGATTTCTCCCCTGCGCATCCCGGTCATAAGTGCCACGTACGGCAGCGACCATACGTCACGCGTGTTCTTGACGATCTGCTCGTCCTTCAAGGACGCTGCGCTGCGGCGCGTCTTTTTCAGCCCTTTGGGTGTCTGTACAGAACCGCAAGGGTTGATATCGATATCACACTCGACAACAGCGTGATCGAATATCTGATTGACCACGGTGCGGTGGTTTGACACTGTGCGGAACGCAAGGTCTTCTCTCGTCGCGAGTCGTTGCAGAAAAACGGTGATGTGCTTCGGCTTGATGCTCTCCACCGTCATCTCACCGAAATACTCCACAGCGCGTTTAAATGCAGGCTTGTAAACCTTTATGGTTTGTATAGCCCAATCTCGCTCGTGCAGATTCCACCATTCGTCTGCTACTTCTTGGAACGTGCGCCCATCCTCGGCTTTTTGCTCGAAAGCCAATAGTTTTTGGTTGATTTCGCGC
>JAFNZX010000370.1 GCA_017382615.1 Clostridia bacterium
AATGAGTTTATGACGATAATGCGGATAAAAACAAGCATTTCTTAACTTAATGACATTGGGATTCCATATCCGCCCGTATTTTACCCGTAGGGGCGACTGAATGAATCGCCCGCAATAAAATAAAGGGGAGCATATGGAATGCTCCCCTGCGGTGTGTGGTTATATGCCGTATTTGATTTTGATTCTTTGCAGCTTGTCGCCCACGGGCTTGGCAAATATCCATAAAAACACCACGTTGGAAAAGGCGTACAGTGCGGTGTGCGGCAGAGCGGTGATCAGTGCCGCCAAATATCCATTTGCCGAAAGGCTGCCCGATGCCCACAGCACGCTCCATACGTCCATGACGGCAGAGAAGGCAACACCGGCAAATAAGCCGTATAGCAAAAGCAGCGCGCGGCTTTTATGCAAGGGATTTGCCAAAAGACCCGCAAAAAGTCCGATCAGCCCCCAGCCAAGCATCTGAAAGGGCGTCCACGGTCCTTGACCGAACAAAAAGTTGGAAAGCAGCGCGGCAACCGAGCCCGTGTAAAACCCTGCCTGCGGACCGAGATAAACGGCACACAGCACCACGATTGCCGTGACGGGCTTGAAAATCGGAATCAGTCTGCCCACCACGCACAGCGCGACCATGACCGACACCAGCACCGTGCGACGTGTGCCGATCTCCTTTTGCTCAAAGCCCGCAACGAGCAGCAAAAGCGAAAGCACGGCAACGGCAATTGAAATCAAGAGGTGGGCTTTTGCGTCAAAGATCAGCGCGCCCGCTATTACCGTGCAGGGGATGAGCAGGGCGGGGATGAGGATGGAGAGCGTTTTGCGAAGCGAGGAGCTTGCGATATATATCATACCGTTTCCCCCTTGCACAGTGCAACGACGTCACGCACCGTGACCGCTTCATCAAAATATCCGCGCGTCATGCGGCGGGCGGCGGTCGTATAAAAGCTGTTTTCCGCAAAGAATGCACGGGGCGTGCCGTCCGAGACAGCCGCACCGCGGAAAAAGAGCACGCAGCGGTCTGCACACAAGGCGGCAAACTCCACGTCGTGCGTGACCATCAAAATGCTGACCCCTTGCGCCTTGAGCGTGCGCAGAATCTCTGCAAGTGCAGTCTTCTTTTCGGCGTCCAGCCCCTTGGTTGGCTCGTCCAAAAGCAGAATCTTGGGCTTGGTGGCAAGTGCCTTGGATAGGGCGAGCAGCTGCTGCTCGCCGCCCGAAAGATCATAGGGGTGGGTGTCTTGCAGGTGTGAGAGGTCAAAGGGTAGCGCGTCCGGAGTGATTTTTGCGTCGGCAAGCTCCTCTCGTACCGTATTGCACAGAAATGCGGTCTGCACGTCCTGCGGCAAGAGCGAGAGGCATTCGCGGTACAGTGCCTGCCCGCGCAGCTCTCGCATGCGCTTGCCAAGCACGGTTACTGTGCCCGTATAGGGCTTGCACAGCCCCGCGGCAGCCTTGAGCATAGTGGATTTTCCCGAGCCGTTGCCGCCCAGCACGCAAAGCGTTTCACCCGTGTAAAGTGTCAGCGAAAGATCCTCTAGCACGTCATGCCCTGCGCGGTCGTAGCGGAAATATACGTTTTTGAACTCCAGGGCGGGGGAACGATCCTGCAAGGGCGTTTGCTTGGGCAGCGCACGCGTCCCTTGGTGTGCATACGAGGCGATCATCTCGCGTCCTTCCTTAATCGAGAGCGGATAGCGGGAGTCTTCCAGCGCGCAGCCCACGCGCAAGGCGGTGGGCATGGAGGCAAGCAGCAAGGGGTGCGCCGCTATGACGGGTGCAAGTGCGCGCGGCGTATCTGCCCCGAGCAGCCTGCCGCCGTCCAGCACGATGAGCTTGTCGCACATGGGCACAAGCTCCTCAAGACGGTGCTCCGCAATCAGTACGGTCAGTGAAAAATCGCGGTTGAGCTTGCGCAGCGTGTGCAAAAATTCTGCAGCAGCAATGGGATCAAGCTGCGAGGTTGGCTCGTCCAAAATCAGCAGATCGGGGCGCATGACCATAACGGATGCCAGGCACAAAAGCTGCTTCTGACCGCCCGAAAGTGCGCTGATGGGCAGGTCAAACCATGGCTCAATGCCGAAATAGCTTGCCATCTCCGCAACGCGGCGGGAGATCTCCTTTTGCGGAAGTCCCAAATTTTCAAGTCCGAACACAAGCTCGTGCCGGACCTTGTCGCAAACGATCTGCTGGTCGGGCATCTGACATACAAAGCCGATGCGCAAGGCACTTTCGCGAGCGGGGAGATTGTCAAGCGGCACGCCCTTGTACAGAATTTCACCCGTGCACGTGCCGTGCGGGGCAAGCGTGGGCTTGCAAAGGCGCAAAAGCGTGGATTTGCCGCCGCCCGTGCCGCCTGCCAGCACGCAGAAGTCGCCCTCGTCAACAGAGAAGGAAACGTCGTCAAGCACGCGGCGCGTTTGCTCGGGATATGAAAACGTCAGATTTTTGAGCGTAAGTATTTCCATTTTGCCGTGTCCTCCGTTTCTGCTAAGATGGGCAGCGCAATCAGCGCACCGTAAGAGAGATAACCCAGCCATGAAAGCGCACCCGCATGGGTCAGCACCACGGTGGGGTAGAATACAAAATCAAGTGCACCCAGCGCAAGCGGCACGATCGTGCCTGCGGCAAGCGCAAGGGCGAGCGAGAGGTAGAGCGCATCGCGGCGCGTAAAGGAAAAGACAGCGTAATGCGTGCGCTTACCCGTGCCGTACGCGCGTGCGGTCATGCTGCCCGCGGTGACGATGCCGTTTTCAAGTGCCCAGCCGAGCAGAGCCCAAAAGATGCGTAAAGCACCGCGCACGCGGTCAATGACGTTATCTTCCTTGTAAAGCCCCAGCACGGTCTGCGTCTGCTTGATCTTGTGCCATTGCGCCGAGAGCAGAGGGACGTAGCGCAGACCCATGGAGAGAATGAGAGAGAGCTTGGGGGAGAGAGAACCGAACAGGTAAAGGAGCTTGTCGCTTTGCATGATGGCGGAAAAGGAGGCGAAAAGGTACAGTGTTGCAAGCACTGCCCCTGCCGAGGTAAGCCCCCAGAGGATCGCCTCAAGTGAGATGGGTTTGTTGCCTATCACCAGGAGCACGGTCGCTCCGTGGCGCGAAAAGAGGGGATTGATCAGCACCGTCAGTGCAAACAGTCCCCAGTAAAGCAGGTGCGTATACCTGCGCTTGACGTCGCGCCGCACAAGGCAAAGCGTCACAGCCCCCGCAAGCGTCATGGTGAGCAACACGGGATGCGCGCAGAACATGGCAATGCCCGCCACGGCTAAAAAGTATGCGGTTATTGTAAATGGGTTGAGTCTGTCCAGCGCGTGCATGCCGCGTTCTCCTTTCATGTGTTTTTTACGTTATTTTCCCACCGTTAAGGTGTATTCCCAGACGATCACATCACCGTCCGAGAGGGTGTAGGCAGCGCATCCCATGGAGGGGATATTGCCGTTAACTTTGTAATTCCAGCCCGAAAGATCACCGTGCTCCATTTCGTACAGGTGTCCGATCCCGCGCACGTACATGGCGTCTCCTACGCCCGTGGCGTCAAGGTGCAAGGAATGCTTGCGCGCCGCCTCGACCAGAATGTCGTAAACGGTTTCTCCCGCCTCGATTTCGTAGACCTCGGTGCGGAGCATGATGCCGTCGCTTGGCAGATGATCGATCTCGTCAAGACCGGGCACGGCATCGCAGCGAATGGTCAGCGTGACGGTGCCTATGGGGCTTTGCTTGGTGATATCTTCGGCACCGTAATAGTCCTCGGGCGTGCGGATATCGATCAGAAGCACTGCCGACAGAAGTACGGTGACTGCAATCCCGAGCGTAATGAAGTTTTTGTAGTGCCTTTTTTTGCAAATGATCAGCACGGCGCAGCCTGCTGCACCCAGCATAAGAACAGCAGCGCAGGCATAGGGCTTGTAAGAAAGACTGCTTTGCATCTGCTCGGGCTGTGTTTGGGAGTCTGCTTCGGGCTTTGTTACGGGTGCGGTCTCTGCCTTGTCGGGGCATGCGTGATCCAGCGCGTAAAGCGGCGGTTGTCCCTCTGCAAAGCGCAGATATGCCGTTGCGGCACAGAGCACCTGCGCGGTTGCACCTGCGCTGTATGCGCCGCCCTTTGCGTGAGCGTAGCCGCCGTCAGGAAGGGCAAAGCTCTCCATCGAATCCAAGGGTGAGCGGTTGTTTTTGATAAATCGCGCGTCGGTACAGGGATCGATACCAAGCGAACACAGCGCGATGACGACCTGCGCGGCACTTTCGGGGTTTTCCACACCGTAGCTGAGAAAGCCGCCCTGCTCGGTCTGCCGCTTTGAAAGCAGGGAGAGGGCGCGATCGATCGCGTCGCTGACCTCTTTTGCGTCGCGGTAGGGAGCAAGGGCTTGCAGCACCATGGCGGTCACGTCCGCGTCGGAGACAGAGCCGCTGACCGCCCAGCCGCCGTCGTCCTTTTGCAGGGCAAGGATTTCGTCTATGATTTGGGCTTCGGAGAAGGCTGCGGTGTAGCCGTTGTGCGCAAGGTGCAGCCCGTAGGCGTAGCTCATGATGCCGAGCGTGCCGACGGTGCTCTCCGCCGTTTGCAAAATATAGGCATCCGTCGAGCCAACGGCGGCAAGGATCAGCGCGTATTTTTGCTTGGTGGTGGCAGAGGGGACGGTGTTTTTGTCAAGATAGGAGAGCAGAGATCGCTCGTAGGCGGTAAAATCATAGTCACCGCTTTGAGCAAGGCACAGAATATACCATTCCGCGCCCACGCCTGCTTGTGCAGAGAGCGTGGAGTCGATCCATGCCTGCGTGTCCTTGCCCTCTTGCATAAAGGTAAGGATGCCGTCCGCAATTGCTTGCGCACGTTCGGCGTCGGGGCTTTCGGCACTTGCCGTCAGCGCACCGAAGCATAAAAGCAGGCACAAAAGACAGCAAAAAAGTGCCGAAAGCTTACGTTTCATAAATGATTAGTTCTCCTTACGCTTGATCATGGCACAACCCAGCAGGGTTGCCAATGCGATTGTGCTGCCAACGATTGCACCGCATCCATTTTCCTTTTCGGGAGCTTCTGCCTCAGCCTTCACCACGTTGATGCTGCACGCGGGCGGCACAAGCGTCATGCTTTCGTGCGTTGCGCTGTAGATGTGCAAGCCGTCGGTGTCGGGGCAGATCGTTACTTTGCCATCGGCGTCGGTGACAAAGCCCGTTTTATTGCCTGAGAAGATCAGCGTCGCACCCTCCACGGGGTAGGTGATGGGATTCCAGTTTTCGTCATAGCCTGCTGCCATGAGCGTCAGCGTGATCTCTTGACCAAGCTCCAGCGTCTGTGCGGATACGTCAAAATACGTGTACACGTCGCTCCAGTCGCTGTTTGCGTACACGAAAGCGGTGATGGAGTCGCCGTTCTTGACGGGATCTGCAAGGCTCATGCAGGAGGCGTTGTTGAGATAGTAGCCGAACGCGCCGGACTCATCGCCCCACAGCTTGCTCATGCTAAGACCGTATTCGCTTGTGTAGGAGCCGTAGCCTGCATTCGCACCGCCCTCGTAAACCTGCTCGTGCGCGCAGTACAGGGCGTCGTTGATGGTAAATACGCCGTCACCATCGATATCTTCGACGGGAACGGAGACCTGCGTGGCGACCAATTCGCCCTTGACTGCAATGGTGACCGTGACAATGGTGTGATTTTTCTGCGCCGATGCGCCGATGGCGAGCAGGGAGAGAAGCAGACAAAGCGTGGTGATGAGAGTTAGGGTTCTTTTCATGGGGAATTCTCCTTTTTTTCATTTGATTTTTTTGTCTGCGCGGACACCTCATCCCGTGCAGATGCGCGTTTTGCCAGCTTAGCCTCGGTACGTAATCTTTTGGATCTGATGTGCTTTTGTTTGTTCTTTTCGGCTCTTCCGTCATCGCGTGCGGGCTTGATGCCTGCCGCCTCCAAGGCGCGCGGCCAAGGACCGAGATACGCCTTGATGGCAACCACCTCGCGCTCGGAAAAATCGTCGCGCTTGGGGTAGCGTTCGCCGCCAAGCGCGGCGTACTTGCTCACGAGCAGCTCGATGCAATCTTGTTTCGTCAGCTTTTCGGGCATGGCGACCTCCATCTCACAAAAGTTTTGATCAAACTTTTTCAAAAGTTTGCGCAGGTCGAGGGCGCGAAGCCCTCGTCGCTCGTCGCAACGAGCGAAACTCTCCAATCGCCGTTTGATTTCGCGC
>JAFNZX010000371.1 GCA_017382615.1 Clostridia bacterium
AGGAAAGATGACGGTTGCCATTGAAAACGGCTTTGGCGGTGTTATTTTCCACGAGGCTTGCGGACATTCCTTGGAGGCAACGTCGGTTGCCATCGGTGCATCTCAGATGGCAGGCAAGCTGGGTCAGATGATCGCCAATCCCAAGGTCACCGCCATCGACGACGGTACTATCCCGAACGCATGGGGCTCTGTCAACATTGACGACGAGGGTAATCCCACGCAAAGAAACGTGCTGATTGAGAACGGTGTGCTCAAGAGCTACATGGTAGACCGCCTCGGTTCTCGCCGTATGGGGCTGCCTATGACGGGTAACAGCCGCAGACAGGGCTACGACTATGAGCCCACCAGCCGTATGACCAATACCTTTATTGATAACGGACCCGACAGAAACGAGGACATCATTGCATCCATCGAGTACGGACTTTACTGCAAGGAAATGGGCGGCGGCTCGGTCAATCCCTTGACCGGCGCGTTCAACTTCGCGGTGCGCGAAGGCTACATTGTGCGCAACGGCAAGATCTGTGAAGCCGTGCGCGGTGCTTCGCTGATCGGTACGGGCTCGCAGATCCTCAAGGATATCGACATGGTCGGTCAGAACCTGGCAACCGGTCAGGGTATGTGCGGCTCGTCGAGCGGCAGCGTGCCCACCGACGTAGGCCAGCCTCTCATCCGTGTATCCGAGATCACGGTCGGCGGCAGATAATGGAGGTGCAAAATGGAACTTAGCAGAGCAAAACAGATCATTTTTGACGCAGCACGCGCTGCAGGTCTTGAAGAATATGAGATTTACTATATGAACGGCGCAAGCCTTTCCGCAGAGGCGCTCAAGGACTCTTTGAGCGCATTTAGCTGCGGTGAGGGTGGCGGCATCAGCCTGCGCTGCGTGGTAGACGGCAAGATGGGATATGCATCCACCGAGCTTTTCGAGGAAACGGAGCTTGCAGACCTTGTGCGCCGCGCTTGCGATAACGCACGCTATATTGAAAAGGAAGATATCGCGCCCATTTTTGCAGGCTCTGAGAGCTACGCAACGCTGAATTTGCCCGAATTCACACCCCTGACGGCGGCAGAGGCTAAGGCAATGACACTGGATATGCAAAAGCAGATTTACGCCTACAGCGAGGCTGTCACCGACGGCACGCAGGCAGCTTGCATGTCTTCCTCCACCGAGATCTATCTGTGCAACTCGCACGGGCTGGAGCTTTCCAACCGCGTCGGACTTTCCGGTGTTTACGCCATGCCCATTATCAAGGTGGGCGAGGAGAGCGCGGACGCGTTTGAGTTTGCGCTGTGCTCGGATTCGGAAAAGATAGCAACCCTTGCAAAGGCTGCAACCGATAAGGCACTTGCCAAGATCGGTGCGGGCAGCGTGGCTTCCGGCAAGCACAATATCGTGTTTGCAGGCAGCCAGATGCGCTCGCTCCTCTCGGTATTCGCAAGCGCATTCTCCGCAAAGAACGCGCAGCTGGGTCTTTCCTTGCTGGCAGGCAAGGAGGGGCAGCAGATCGCTGCAGAGTGCGTCAGCATTGTAGACGACCCCATGAGAGAGGGCTCGCCCATGCAGACCCACTTTGACGGTGAGGGTGTTGCTACCTATAAAAAGAACGTAGTCGAGAATGGCGTGCTGACCACGCTGCTCTACGATCTGACCACCGCTGCCAAGGCAGGCGTTGCGTCTACGGGTAACGGCAAGCGCGGCTCTTACGCGTCCACCGTGGAGGTCGCTCCTTTCAACTTTGGTCTTTGCCCCGGCAGCATGACCGAGGACGAGCTGCTTGCCAAGGCACAGAACGGTATCTACGTGACCGCGCTTAAGGGCTTGCACGCCGGTGCAGACGCAACTACCGGTGACTTTTCGATCGAAAGTGAGGGATTTTTGATCGAAAACGGTAAAAAGACCACCTACGTGCGCTCCTTTACCATCGCGGGCAACTTTTTTGAGCTGCTTAAAAGCATTGATAGCCTGTCCGATACCGTGGAGTGGGGCATCCCCGGCGGCTTTACCGCCTTCGGTGCACCTGCAGTTCTGGTACG
>JAFNZX010000372.1 GCA_017382615.1 Clostridia bacterium
GGCATCGTGAGCGTCATGTCGATCGCACTGGTATCCCAGTACATGTGATAGTTCAGGGAGTCATCGGGGTTAACGAATGCGCCGATGATATCGAAGGGGTTGAATGCGTTACCGGAGAAGCCGTAACCGAAACCGATCTGAGTTGCACCGGAACGGAATGCCTCTGCCCACTGAGCACCTGCGGATGCATCGAATACGACGTCGATCTTGTCCTCAAGAGCAGTGCCCTTGGTCAGATCGTCCAGAACGCCCTGCAGGTAGGTAGCTCTGAATCTCTGCTTATCGGTATCGGAAGAAGAACCGTAAACGAGAGTGATGTTCTTGGAAGAATCATAGCCGTACTTGTCGGGATCTGCAAGCAGAATCTCGATAGCAGCCTTCATCTTTTCCTTAGCAGCCTCGGGGTTGTAACCGGTCAGAGCCTCGTAAGCGTCCTCGGTAGAAACCTTCTTGTCGGTCCAAGTGCCGTCATCGTTCTGGGTGTAACCGTAAGCGCGGAGGATACCTTCCTTAGCCTTGGTGGTGTTACGGTACTGACCGCCGTCGGGCAGATCAGGAGCGTTTTCGATATCATAGTAGTATGCAACGTTGATCAGACCGAAGCAAGGAACGGAAGAACCGGGCCAGATCTTTTCAACGATATCGCTTCTGTTCAGAGCGAGGTTGAATGCGTGACGGAATTCCTGGATAGCCAGAATACCGTTGTTGTTGGAGCTTGCCTTCAGAACCTCCAGGTTGGAGTACAGCTGCATACCGAAGGTACCGGTAGAGGTGGAGGTGAAGTAAACGTACTTGGAGTCGAGGTACTCTTCTACGTTTTCAGTCTGGAGAGAAGCATCGTCGTAAGTACCGTTCAGGAAGCCTTCCCACTTAGGTGCGAATTCAGCAACCTTACGGCAGTTGATAGCGGTTACGTTGTACTGGTTCTTGTACTGCTCCATGTTCCAACCGTACCAGTGCTCGTTCTTCTCGAGTCTGTAGTCAGAACCTGCCTCGAACTTAACCAGCTTGTAGGGACCCCAAGAAGCGGTGGTTTCGAGAGAGGAGTTGTACTTAGAGGTCCACAGGGTTGCGCCCTCAGCGGGAGCTACCTTGTTAGCCTCATACTTTGCCTTGTGTACCAGAGGCAGGCTGGAGAAGTAGTAGGGAGCCCAAACGGACAGGGAGCCGTCGTCTCTCAGGAAGGAGTAGGTCTTGTCAAGGCAAATAACGATTGCGTTGCCTTCAGCATAGATACCAACAGTTTCCCAAGCAACGTCGCGGTTCTCGTTAACAACGTAGATAGCAGCGTCATAGCCTGCGCCTGCGCCAACCTCGGTGTAGGAAGCATAGCCATCCCACAGAGCCTTACCGGAAATGGCGTCGGAGCCGTCAGCATTGCTGTAAACGGTCTCGTCAGTGATCTTTGCCCACTCGGGAGCCTCGTTGCCGTCAGCATCCTTGTAGCCCTGTGCGCCCCACATGTTGAAGAGGTTCACATACAGCTCCTTGCCGGCGTCAATAGCTTCCTGGTTGCTTGCGTAACCAAGGCTTGCAACGGTCTCGTAGGTACCTTCCTGGTTCTGGAAGAAGTACAGCTTGGAGTTCTTGATTCTGAGGGTGTCATAGTAGGTGTTTGCGCGGAAGTTCATGAACGCGGGGTCCAGAGTCTGCTTCATGGACCATACGAAGTCCTCAGCGGTGATGGGAGTGCCATCGTCCCACTTCAGATCGTCACGAAGGGTGATCTTCCATGCGTAGCCGCCCTCTGCGATCTGCTCAGCGGTGTAGCCCCACTTAGCGTCAACGGTAGCGGTAACGTCCTCCAGCTTGGTAGCAGCGGAGTAGTTGGTGGTGTAAGCACCGGGAACGATGCCTTCCTTGTTGATGGAGCCGTCAGCGTTGAACTTCTTGTCATTCTCGAACTTATAGTCGTAGTCGAAGAAAGAAGAGCTGATGTAGCTCATGATCTGCGTATCGTTGTTGTCAGCGTACGTCAGTTCGTTCCAGTTACTGGGCATCGTAGCGGTAGTGGTGTTGTACTCAGCCTGCTTCAGCTTAACCTGCTCAACCTCGGGTTCGGGAGCGGGCTTACAAGCAACGACCATAAGTGCAACCATTACCAGACACAGAGCCATAGTAAGAATGGACTTAATGTTTCTCATAAATATGTCCTCCATTTATGAAATTTTGTTTTTTATTCCCTCATTGCCACAGGATTTTTCTTGCGTCGACTGCAATATTCCCTCAAAATATTGCAAAGGGCGCAAAAAGAACACTGCGTCATGATATGAACGGGACTATTGTATCACATAAAATTTCATTTGTCAACTACTTTGCGGCGGAAAAATGAAAATTATTCACAAAAATTTGAAATTTTCTTTCATTTTTTGAGCAGCGCGATTGTCTTTTTCTGTTTTTCACCAAATTTGAAATGAATGAACCGCCCCAAAAACTTGCAAATTCCCATATGCCCCGCAGCCCCTTTGCCCCTTGCCCCGATACTCGCAGCACCGCTTTTTACAAACGCGCGTTATTTTTGCGCGCCCATCGCCCGCAAGGCTTGCGGAACGGACCAATTCTTACATTTAATTATATAATAGACCGTTACGTTTCCGGTGCGTCTTGCGCCCTGCCTCCGCAGCGCATCCAAAACGCCCAAAGCAAGCAGAAAAGCGCATCTTTCGCGCACCGTCAACCGCCCGTCAAAAGCACCGTGACAAATGCAGCCAACCATTGGGAAAGTTTCATAAGCATTTATACGCAATTATTCTGCATATACCGCATATTTGCATAATTATGCACGATTTATACAAAATCACAGCGCAAACCGCCCTTTTAGCGCGGTTCGCGCTGTATTTGTCATTCATTCTGTATTGTGCAACTTGCACATTTTGTCGTACGTTGCATCGTGCACTATGTCGTACTTAAATCCGGTATTTGCTCTTTCTGTCCAAAGTCATGCGGAAATCGATGGACGCATCGGGCGGGCACAAATCCCACGCCTCGTCGGCAAGAAGCGCAAGCTGCTCCTGTGTCGGGTCAACAATGCCTCGCTCGGCAGCCAGACGCAGCGCGCAGTATCCGAACCACAAATCCGTCAGCGTGGTCTCGCCCTCGGAAATGGCGTGGTGCTCTTTTGCAAAAAACGCCTCAAGATAGTCCGTCTTGCGCAATTTGAGTGCCGCTTTTGCCGCCGTAATGCTGATTCTGTCGTCCGCGCGGCAATTTTCGGGCATTTTTCGGTACAAATCCCACGCTTTTTGGTGTGCTTCGCACGCGATCAGATACTGCAAATACTCACTGGCAAGCGCAACGTCGGCATACGCGCCATCCAACGCGACCGCTTTATCATAATATGCCTGCGCGAGCGCATTGTTTCCTGCCTCGCGCTCCAAAACCGCAAGATTTCGCAGCGCCCAGCAGCTCGGTGCGCACGCAACCGATGCAAGCCAAGCATCCTTTGCCGCACGTTCGGCATTTTCGCACTGCCCTTGGTCGTAAGAAACGTTGACAAGCACCTCCGTATTGTGCCATTCATACTCCGCAATACCCAAATGCAGGAGATTATTCCAGGCTTTCGGTGCTTTGCGCAATCTTTCAAGCCATTTGGGACTGACCATATAAGAAAGCGGCAGCGCAGACGTTTCTTGCGCGGGCAGCGTTCCCTTTTCCAACAGCTCCAGCCACATGCGCTCCGCATCACCTATGCGCGAGCTCGGGAAGCACATGGACGCAGGCGGCGTCCCATCGCCGTCAATCGCCATTCTTGCAAATTCAACCGCACCAAAGCCCGAGCCGAAATGACCGATTTGCGCTTCATTTACGGGTAAAAGTGCCGATTTGCACATGTTTTCGTGTATTTTTTGAAGATTTTCCGCACTGATCGTGGCATCGATCGCTGTGCCAACGTAATCGCACGCACCGTCGTATGCAACGTCCAGCATCTTGTCGGCATCCAGCTGCATGCCGCCGTAGCATTGCGTCCATTCAAATACGCAGCCCGCAGGCATCAGCTTATCGTGCAGCTGTGAGGGCGCAATGCCCGCCTGCATCTCGGCATAATAGCCCGTTCCCTTACCGTCCGACAAATATTCCTGCCAATGCTTGCCTGCGCCATGCTCGCCCCATGCAAAAAGCTTCTTATACAGCAAGGGCGCAGTGGAGCGTTCGTAAAAGATTGAGCCGTCCTCATACGCCGCAACCTCCCAGGTCGAGGCGTTCTCATCCTCGCATTGAATAAAGTAATCGTACGCGCGATCGGCATTTGCGGGGTACGTCGCGTCAATTCCGCCCATGGCAACCAGATGCGGCAGCGTTTCGTAGCGGCAAGCGCCGTCCACAAAGGAAATGACCTGCTTATGGCTTGCCAGAATGCGCACGCGGCTCTCGGCGCGCACGGCAATATTGCTCCACCAGTAGGTCGTGGTGTCGCGATCAAAGGGATTGATCAGTTTGACGTGCGAATACAAGCGGTTTTCGCCCTTGGGCAAATGGAAATCCACCTGCCAGAAGATGCTTTTGTTGCGCTCAAACTCGTAAATACGCAGAAAATCGTTACCGTCACCGTCCGTAAGCACCGCTGCATATACGTTGTCGCAGGTGGTGTACGTGTGCCCGAAGTTGCCGATATTCCACTCAATACCGCCCGAGAGCCAGGCATTGCGAATAGCCAGATTGCCGGGCTGAATCACGGGATTTGCAAACAAAAGCTCCTTTTTTGCTACCTTATCGTATAAGGAATGCAATCTGCCGCCAAGCGAGGGCAGAAAGCGCGCACGCAAATATTCGTTTTCCAAGACAAAGGAAGGCAATTGCAGCACCTCGCGGCTGCGGTCGTACCTGTCCTGCGTCATATAGGGCAGCACCTTGGTCATGCAGCCCAGCGTTTCTGACAAATGCGCGGGAAAATCCCCGTCGGTACGTGCAGGCGAGGGCTTGCGCTCGCGAAAGCGCGGCAGCGGATTTTGCCCTTGGGGCACGTTTCCGCGAATTTTGAAGGTTTCAAATGTAACGCTCATAAAAAATCTCCTTTCGGCAGATTGGGATGGTTCTCAAAAACATTTTTCATTCCGTAGGGGAGACCTGCGGTCTCCCGCGGGCGAACGAATTTCGGCTTTGCCGAAATATTTCGCCCCTACGGGTGCCGGGATGCGGGCGATTCTTGAATCGCCCCTACAGGGTTGGGTGCGGGCGCATATGGAATGCGCCCCTACGGGTGTCGGGATGCGGGCGATTCTTGAATCGCCCCTACTGGGTTTGGTGCGGGCGCATATGGAATGCGCC
>JAFNZX010000373.1 GCA_017382615.1 Clostridia bacterium
GGTATCCTTACCATACACGGACGCATTCTGCATCCTCAGACACAGGGCAAAGAAGAACGGTTTAATAGGTCTTTCACAAGAGAGTGCTTGAAGTATCACAAGATACTTGATCAAGAGGATGCTGCACGTATTTTCAGTGAATACAGAGAGTTTTACAATCATGTCAGACCGCACGCGTCATTAGGATTAGAAGTGCCTGCTTCAAGATATACACCGAGTAACAGACCGTTCCCGACTCAGGTATCTCAATGGGAATACTCAAATGAATTATCTGTGCGTAACGTGAAATCTTCCGGATACATCACCATCCGTGGACAAGGATATTTTCTGAGTGAAGCATTCGGAGACAAGCAGATCGCTTTCCACGAATCAAGTAAAGGCGCCCATTTGATCAATCTGTATTTCAGGCAATTCCGTATTGGTCAGATTGATATTGAAAAACGAGTTTTCACTTTCAAGCGCGCTTACTTAATCGAAGGAGACCCGCGCGACCGCGCGCGCGACCAATAATTTCTCCGCTTCGGCTTCGCCTTCGCTCCAAAATTATTGGTCGCATATTGTAAACCATGTGCCTTCACAATTTGTAAACCATGTTGCTCTTGACACACTGGTCGCCCCTACAGCGTCTTAAAAGCTTAAAAGAGCAAATAAGGCATTACGCGAGGCGCTGCCCCATGACCCTGCGAGCTTTTGAAAAAGTTCGATCAAAACTTTTCATGAGTAGGCGTCCGTATGGTGTAGGGGCGACTGAACGAATCGCCCGCAAATATAAAGCTTGGTCAATCGACACACAAACGATGCGAGTACGCGCCAAAAAGCCGTACCCCGAGGGGACGGCTTTTTGCGCGCATCCGTTCCGCTTTCTTGCCTGCAGTGGTTTTTTCTTCACTTAATGACATTGAGTCAGGCACTCAGTCCCTGTTTTTTTGCCAAATATTCACGGCAAAAGTCGCTCCCCCGACTCCGCGCAATCATTCTATCAGCGCAAGCACGCCGTCTATATTCTTTTTTCCAAAGGACGCATTGCCGTCATTGATCAAAATGCATGGCACGCTCATAACCCCGTGCCGCGTACGCAATTCCTCAAATCGGTGAATATCGTACACCTCAGCCGTGACGTGCTCGCTGCAGGCGGCAATGCGTTGCGCGGCAACGACGGTGTCCGGACACATGGTGCAGGACAAGGATACCAGCACCGTTAGATGGGTGGGCTTGGAAATGGCTTGTATGCGTGCGCGAAGCTGCGCATCAATGGGCTGACCGGGTCCTATGGCGTTATAAATGCCAAGCACGAAGGAAGAAAACTCGTGCCCGCCCGGTACACCGTGAAAGGCAAGTCCCGTTGGCGTTCCGTCCGCACGGCAGATCTGTACGCAGGGCGCAAAATCCGAGGAGGCGTCCGTTTGTGCAATCTCCACCGTCAGCTTGTTTGTAAGCAGGGCAAGCGCACGCATATATTCCTCCAGCTCCTGCGAAACGTCGCGCTTGTCCAGATACAGCCGAAGCACCGCCTCCCCCTGCATTTTTTCAAATAACGCCCGCAGCTGCCCCTTCATATCCTCGGAAAGCAGCTCATCCGAGGGGCTGTGGCTTTCAAGCGTCCGATGCGGCAACGACTCCCGCGCCTCCCTTGCAGCAGGCATCTGCGCGTATATGCCCGTTTTGCGCTGCACGGCGGCAACGTATCTTTCAAGCTCGGTTGCCGCAAGCGCACCGTCCCCCGTTGCGGTCACGACCTGGCGCAGCGGCTTGATGCAGACGTCCCCTGCCGCATACACGCCGTTTGCACTCGTCCGCTGCGCGGCATCCGTTACAATATAGCCTTGATCATCCAGCTGCACAATGCCCTTGACGATCCCGCTATCGGGCACGTACCCTGCCAAAACGAACACACCGAAGAAATCCCCCGCGTCGGCTCTGTACTCCGTTACCTTACCGGTTTTCGTATTCCTGTAGCGAATATACTCCAGTCCCCCTTCGCCCGAAACCTCTTCTGCCACGGTGTTTGTAAGCACCGTGATATTTTTATGCTTTCTTGCAGGCTCTGCCACCGCCGCAGCGCAGGTGAAATCATCCCCGCGTATCAAAATGGTCACGTGTCGCGCAAACTTGGTCAGAAAAACGCTTTCCTCAGCAGCGGCATATCCGCCTCCTATGACGAAAATTTCCCTTCCCGTAAAAAATTCACCGTCACACGTCGCACAATACGCCACACCGCGCCCCTTGTGCTCCGCCTCACCCGTAAAGCCAACCGATCGGGGATGCGCGCCCGTAGCAATCAGAACACCCAGACAGTAAAACTCCCCCTTGTCGGTCTTGATCGTCTTAACGTCCCCATCGACCTCAAGTGCACTTGCCTCTGCAAGCAAAAATTCCGCACCGAATGCCTCCCCCTGCATTCGCATGGTCTCGGTCATTTCCTTCCCGCTCGTTCTTCCGATGCCCGGGTAATTGACGACCTCGTGCGTGATGGTGATCTGCCCGCCGAATTGCTCCTTTTCCAGTACCAGCACGCGGTATTTTGCGCGCGCCAGATACAGCGCGGCTGTCAGCCCCGCAGGACCGCCGCCAACGACGATGACGTCATAGAGCCTTTGCGGATCGTACCCTTTTCCTGCCTCCATCAAAGCTGTCCCACCAGATCCAGGCTGGGCTTGAGAGTTTCCTCTCCCGGCTTCCAATTGGCGGGGCAGACCTGATCCCCATGCGCGTGCACGAACTGACACGCCTGCACACGGCGCAGCAGCTCCTCGGCATTTCTGCCCACGTTCCCCGCCGTTACCTCATAGCCCACGACCTTGCCCTCGGGGTTGACGATAAACGTACCGCGCTCCGCCATGCCGTCGGCGTCGATCAACACCTCAAAATCTCTTGCTATGCGGTGTGCGGGATCTGCCAGCATGGGATACTTGATCTTTTTGATGCGCTCCGAGGCATCGTGCCACGCCTTGTGCACAAAATGCGTATCCGTGGATACGGCGTAAATTTCACAGCCCACGTCCCGAAACGCCTCATACTTGTCCGCCAGATCCTCCAGCTCCGTGGGACACACGAAGGTAAAATCCGCAGGGTAAAAGAAAAACACGCTCCACTTGCCAAGAATATCCTCCTTGGATACCTGTACAAAGCCGTTTTCATGAAATGCGTGCGCCTTGAAATCCGCAATTTCCTTTCCAATCATTGACATACAGTTGTTCTCCTTTTGTTTTTTGTTTTTCGTCCTCTTGACAAAAAGGAGTATGCCCGTTTTTTGCGTAAATAATGCAGCGAAATCATGGACATACTACAAAACAACAAGAAGCAAGGAGAGCTTATGAAAAAAACGCATCAATCGTCGCATCTTGCAGGATTTGTGCCTTATGCGCTGGCAGCCTTTCTGATCGGAACGGTCGGTGGCTTTACCGCCGTTCTCGGTCCTGCATTCGTCAAGGATCTTGGGCTGGATTACAACAATACGACCTGGACGGCACTCGCCATGTCCGTCTCAACCGCTGCCTTCGCGCCGATCTTGGGCAAGCTTGGTGACGTGATCGGCAAACGGATCACGCTTTTGCTCGGTATTCTGATCTTTATTGTTGGCAACGTCATGACCGCGCTTGCGCCCTCGCTTGGCTGGATGCTGGCGGCAAGATTTGTGGTAGGAACAGGCAGCGCGGCAATTGCGCCTGTGGTCATTGCGTATATTCTCAGCGAATTCCCCGCGGATCGGGTTTCGGGCGGCTTCTCTCTTTATATGCTGATCTCCAGCGCAGCCGTGATTTTTGGCCCTACGCTCGGAGGGCTGATTATCAATCAATGGGGCTGGCGCACGATGATGTGGATATGCGTTGCCATTTCCGTCTCCGTTCTGCTTGCCTGCCTTGTCACGGGTAAGCCGGACAAAGGCACCACAAAATCCCTTTCCGGCTTTGATGGGCTTGGCGGCGTGCTCGTGCTGCTGTTTTTCAGCCTGCTGCTGTGCATTCCCTCGTTTGGTCAGAATTTCGGATGGGGCTCGCAAGCCTTCCTGCTCGTCCTGCTCTCCGCCGTTCTTTCGCTGATCGCGCTGATATGGACCGAGCGAAACGCCGCAGCCCCCATTCTGCAAGGCAGCTTTATGAAACGACGGGCATTTATTCTGTCAGTCACGGCACTTTTCTTGACGCAGGGATTGATGCAAGCCAATATGACCAACGTTATCGTGTTCGTCAATTACACGCAGCCCCAAAACGCCGTCATATCGGGCTACGCCATATCCATCATGTATCTTGGCATGTCGCTTGGCTCTATTTTGCTTGGCCCCCTTGCAGATCAATGCGAGCCCAAACGCATTCTGCTTGCGTCCTTTTTCATTACGGGCATCGGCTGCGCGCTGATGCTGCTGTTCTCTCCCGCAACCTCCGTGCTCCTTCTGGCTGCATCACTGGGCATCCTGGGCTTTGGACTGGGAGCGAACGCCACGATCCTTATGAGAGTGGTGCTTTGGGGAATTCCCGCTGACAGGGCAGGTGCAGCCACGGGTACGTACGGGCTGTTTCGCGATCTTGCCGCCCCCTTCGGCGTAGCGGTCTTCGTCCCCTTGTTTACCAATCGCGTCACACAAAGCATCAGCCAAGGGGCAAGTGAGATATCCTCTGCGTTGGGCGCGGTCAGGCTGCTTGCCATTGCGGAGCTTGCTTGCGTTGCCGTCGGCAGTGTTGCCGTAATGCTCTTACCCAATATTCACAAAAGGAAGGAAGAAAGAAATCCATGAAGCTAAAGGATAAGATCGTCATTGTCACAGCCTCCACAAGAGGCATTGGACTTGCCGTCACGAAAGCCTGCGCCAGAGAGGGCGCGACCGTCTATATGGCAGCAAGAAGCCTTGAAAAAGCACAAATGCAAGCAAATCTCTTAAATCAAGAGGGATGCACGGTCAAATGCGTCTATCACGATGCAAGCGTCCCCGCCTCCTATACCGCCATGGCAGAAACAGTAGCCAAAAACGAAGGCAGAATCGACGTGCTGGTCAACAATTTCGGAACGTCCGACCCACAGCGCGATCGCGACCTGGCAAACACGGACGAGGACGTGTTTCTCGATACCGTTACGCTGAATTTACGCAGCGTGTTCTCGGCAAGCAAGGCTGTGCTTGCATATATGAAAAACGGAGGCAGCATTGTCAACATCTCCTCCGTAGGCGGCAGCGTGCCCGACGTCTCCCAGATCGCCTACGGCACCTCCAAGGCAGCAATCAATTATCTGACCCAACAAATTGCCGTGCACGAGGCAGCGCACAATATCCGCTGCAACGCCGTGCTCCCCGGCATGACGGCAACCGACGCTGTCAAGCAAACGCTTTCCGACGAGTTCCGTGCACTGTTTTTAAAGCACGTTCCGCTCGGCAGAATGGGGCTTCCCGAGGAGATCGCCGCTGCCGTCGTGTATTTTGCAAGCGACGACTCCGCTTATACAACGGGACAGATCCTGACCGTTTCGGGCGGCTTTGGTCTTGCCACCCCTGTTTACGGAGACCTAAAAGATCGGCTGAACAAAAGATAGCGCAAAAGCCGCAAACACCGCAGCGAAGAACGCATAACGAAAGCGGGGCGACCACATATTTCGGCATAGCCGAAATGGGTCGCCCCTCTAAAATTGCGTCGGAGGAAACAAAGAAAAGCCTTTACTGTACCTGCGACAAAACATGTTCGATTCGAGCCATCCTCCTTGTTTGCGTAGCCGTACGGGAGTCGAACCGAATTGGTTCGACTCCCGTACGGCTATACGTTTCGGAAACCTTTGCAGCTTCATCGCACGATGTACCGAAAGGATCTCAAGGGCTCCTTCGGTATGCCGTTCAGCCTTTCTTCCGCTTTTCAAGCAGAACTTTGATATCGGTGGCGGCCAGGATCCCGCAAACCACCACCACCGCGGCGCAAAGCAACGTAAAAGGATTCAATACGCTTAAGTCGCGGAGAATGATCACGGTAAACACGATGGCCCATGCGGTATAGGTAATATTCAGCGCCATGGCCTTGGAGGCGCCCACCTTCGCAATGGTTTTGTAGTAGAACAGGTAGGAAACCGTGGCGAATAGGGCGGCGATGGCAACGGTAATCAGGAGCATCCCCATGTGACCCGTAAACAGCCCCGCGGTGAATTTCCAACCGCCCAGCACGGGGATGATCAGAAGTCCGTAGATCAGCGCGGATGTCATTTGACGGATGTTCAGGGCGTACTCGTTTTTGATGGAGGGATCCTTGAGGCACTTGGCCAGAATGACGGCCTCGATTCCCCAGCCAAAGGCGCACATGAACGCACCCAGCAGACCCAGCCAAAAGTTTTCAACCTGAATCCCCGGCGAATAGCTCAATCCATACACCCCCAGCAGTGTGCAGATCAAGAAGATCCACTGGTACCATTTAACCGATTCTTTCAAAAAAATATACGCCAAAACCGTGCCGATAGCCGGGTAGACGGCACTGGCCACGGCACCAACCGATGCGCCCATATGGTTGACCGCCAAAGCGTAGCCGGTCATACCGATGGGACCACCGATGGCCGAAGCCAAAATCAACCATTTCAGGCCGGATCTTTTGAAAACACCCAGCAGTTCCCTTCCCTTTCCGCGGATCAAGTTGTAGGCAACCATGAAAAGGGCCGAGCACGCATCATGCAGGAAGGTGCTGACAAAGGGGGCAAGGAAGATCGCTTGCTCGGTGGAAACAAGGGGGGACATGCCGAGTGCAATGCCCAAAATAACGGTTTCAAGAGCCCAGGTGACGCCCGCTAAAATGCCGGTAATCATGCTCGTTCCCTCAGTTCAGCAGCTCAAATATATGAGACGGATACGGAATAACCGCATGGGCATGGGGAGCCAGAACCTGCTTGTTCAGCTCGCTCTTGGCGATACCGATTGCCGGGATTCCCGCGTTCTTCGCAAAGTGCATATCGGTCATGGTATCACCGACCATCACCACGCGGTCCTTCTCCACTCGGGCAAATTCGCAGAAATGATGAACACAGAACGGATCGGGCTTGGTGGGAACCTCTCCGTCATCGGTATAGATCCGGTCGAACAGATCCAGGATCCCCAGCTTTTCCAGGCACTTACGGGTAATCTGCATATTATCGGTGGTTACCACGGCCAGCTTGATTCCCTTCGATTTCAGATCGGTCAGCACCTGCACCAGATCGGGGCACGTGGGACGGACGTCTCCCGCATCGGCATTCTGATTGTAGCCCTCGATCAGGGCTTTTGTCACGGCTTCACAAGATGCATCGCACCCATACCGCGTAAGAATCTCATACGTAATCTGTCCCAACTGCTCATAAGTGCCCTTGCACAGAATGCTGTTCATGTCGGTCACTCCGTCATGGACACCGAACGCCTCCAGAATCTCGCCAACCGGCACGTCCATTTGGTGAAATTCTGCCAGAACTGCCTCGATCGCTTTTACCGAAACCGTTACCCAAAACGCATCGAAATCCAAAAGAGTTCCGTCTTTATCGAAAATAATGGCCTCTGCTTTCATCGTATTGTCTCCTTGCAACAGAAAATCCGGCTTTGAGAGAACCTCTGCGTACGCCGTACGGTGAATCCTCAAAGGTTCCTTTGGTTCATTTTACCACATTTTGGTGAGCGTGTCAAGGCACATTCCTCCCGCTTGATGAATTTCAGATTCCGGGCAAGGCCGGGCAACGCGACCGTGCCCCACGACAGGGTCGGCCGCATATCTGCACAGCCGAAATGGGGTCGGTATGAATTTGCACAACGATGCATAACAGCAGTACGCAAGAGCGGCACGGGATGCGTCACCATGATAAACGACCACCTGTACGAGGGGCGGTTCACACCGAGAGTCAACGGTAAACGCATATCCAAGAATGTCTATGCCAAGACACGAGAGGAATGTGAGGAAAAGCTTGCTGAGCTGATAAAA
>JAFNZX010000374.1 GCA_017382615.1 Clostridia bacterium
CTCATATCGCCCGCATCCTCATAGCAGTAATAATCGTCGGTATAGATGTTGACGTCAAAGCCATTGTTCTTGATATCCATCAGGTGATCGGAATTCTTGTACGCATGCGTCATATACTCATCGTGCGACATGGTAAAATCCGTCTCCACCCCGGTCATGACGTGCAATGCTCCCGGGAAGGTTCTGGGATACTTGGTAATATAGTCGGCAAAATAGGTAAAGCCTTCAAGCTCGTCAAAGATCTCGGGGCAATCGCGCAATGCCACGTCGTAATATTCGTAGTCAAAGCGGTCCACGATAAAGACGATGACGTTTTGCTCCTTTGCCAGGGTATCAAGGTTCTTAACCGTCAGCACCTGCTCGCCCTCGGTCATGGAAACCATGCTTTTTTCACCGTACACATCCGTGGTCAAGGAAAGCGTTGCAAACGAGATCAGCGAAGAGCCCAGCACCGCAACCAGCGCCACAATAGAGATCAAACGCACGGTATCACGGTATTTATCGAGTAGCAGCATGACGGCGATACTGCCGCCAATGACAAGCAGCCAGATCGCGGTATTGACAAAGATCTTTCCAAAGCCCAACGCATCGGCTGCGCCGTCCCCCTCCAGCGAGGTCATGCCCATAGAGAGGAAGTTGCCTTGCAAAAACAGCATAAAGGATATGCCGAACATAAGCCCGTACGCTACGTCGAACGCACGTCCGCGCAACAGCATGAGCACTACGCCCACGACGGCTGCAATGGCAGCGGCGATCACGATGCACAAAAGCCAGAAGTCGCCCAGCTCGAATTTAAACTGATCAATATTGTTGCCAAATATTTCAAAGGGTCCGAAAAAGCACACCATAAAGGGCGCAATCAGCGACAGCATGATCACGGGCAATATCTTTTCTTTGGTTGTAAAGCCCTTATAGGCGGGCTTTTTTTGCATTTTTTCCATTTATTTCACTCCGTTTCAAGAGTATTTTTCTTCTATACTTGATTGTTAGCCATACATAGATTGATTATATCACAAATGCGCATGTTTGTCAACTAAAAAGCACATAAAACAAGGAAAGTGACGGCATCCGAAGACACCGTCACTGATATAGACGACAAATTTGCAAAAATGTTCCATTGAAATGAAAAATTATTATCCTCTTGTAATGATATTGATCTTGACGCGATCCTTGGAAAGCCCCATCACCTCGCGCGGCAGGGTCAGCGTGTATGCATATCCTGCCGGCAAGCTGCCGCTCAAAACAAAGTGCTCGCCGTCATAACGCCACTCCAGCGCGATCAAGCCGTCGGGCGTTTCGTGTGTGCCGCGTGCCCAGCGCAAGCCGCAGATATGCGGTGCGATCAGGATCGTGCGCTCCCCTTCTCCGCGTGCGTCAAAGGAAGGAATCCCAAGTCCCAGCACGTCACGCAGCAAATGCACGCCCGCATGTGCGGCAAAGCCGTGGCAGCGCGACGAGGTATCGATCATGGCGTTCTCCCAAAGCGTGCCCGGTCCCTCGGTCAGTTGCGGCATGTAGATTGCCAGCATATCCTCGTACATCTTGTCATACGCACCAAGACGGCAAAGCATATCAAGTCTAATGCAAAGTCCGATGAACAAGTTACTTGTGCCCACCATGGGATCCTTGACATAAACGGGTGCGGGGCCCATTTTATCCCTGACC